>JBBAGC010000109.1:0-6475 GCA_041655115.1 Spirochaetota bacterium
AGGTTCAGCAAATCCTGGGTAATTTTCAATTTCAAAAGAGGTTATAACCTGTCCACCAGGGGAAAGCTTTTCAAGAAGCACAAGATCAAGCCCTGCCCTTTTACCATATATTCCCGCACTTAACCCGGCAGGTCCGCCGCCAATAATAACAAGATCCTTCATAATAGCTGCTACTGCTCCTTTATAAGAAAAACAGAATCCTCTTCTTCATCAACTTCCTCAAGCCGCACCTTTACTTTATCTGTCTGCTCTGTATCAATTTTAATGCCAAAGTAATCAGCCTGAATAGGGAGCTCCCTGTGACCTCTATCAACAAGCACAAGATACCTGATAGCAAGGGGTCTGCCAAAGGCCATCAAGGTTTCAATTGCAGCCTTTGTAGTTCTCCCTGTAAAAAGAACATCATCAACAAGGAGGATTGTTTTTCTGTTTATATTAAAATCAATAAGGGTTTCCTTGAGAACAGGAAGCTTCCCCCTGGTTGCAATATCATCGCGATAAAAAGATATATCAAGTGTACCGCTTTTTATTGTTTTACCGGAAATCTCCTCAATCAGTTTTTTTATTCTTTCTGCAATAAAAACTCCCCTGGTATGTATTCCTACAATTGCAAGGGTGTCCAGTTCATGAATATCATCTACTATCTGACGGCTTAGTCTGTCAATTATGCCTTCAATTTCACTGCTTCCCAAAACTTTTTTTTCAGAGGACATTTATTTCACCTCACTATAGTATTCCTGTAAAGGCTTTACAGAAAATTCTCCCATTTCTTTTACATAAAGAAGACCCTTAATTGCTGCCTTTGCAGCAGAAATAGTAGTAACAACAGGCACATGATACCTTATAGCTGCCTGCCTTATAAAATAGGCATCATCTCTTGTCATTTTACCAATGGGAGTATTGACTATCAAATGAATATCCATATCTTTAATTCTGTCAACAACATTGGGACGTCCCTCATTCACTTTATAAACCATTTCACAGGGGATATTATGCTCATTATAAAATTTTGCTGTTCCCTTTGTAGCCAGAATTTTAAACCCGGCAAAATGCAGCAACCTGACCTCGTCTAACAATTCACCCTTGGATCTGTCATTAATACTAAAAAAAATAGTCCCGTTTGATGGAAGCCTGTCACCTGCAGCAAGTTCAGCCTTGTAAAAGGACTCTCCAAAGTTATAGGAAATACCCATAACCTCCCCTGTTGATTTCATTTCAGGAGAAAGAAGAATATCAACACCCGGGAACCTGTTAAAAGGAAGAACAGCTTCCTTGACACTGACATATGAAAACTCTTTTGTTTCAAGAAATCCCATTTCCTTGAGTTTTTTCCCTAACATTACCTTTAATGCAATTTTAGCCATGGGAACACCACTGGTCTTGGAAACAAATGGAACTGTTCTTGATGCCCTTGGATTTACCTCTAATACAAAAAGCTCATTATCCTTAATTGCAAACTGTATATTCAAAAGACCCACCACATTGAGTTCAAATGCCAAAAGCCTGGTTGTTGCAGCAATGTTCGCCTGCATATCCCTGGAAATTGTCATGGGTGGAATAATACACGCTGAATCACCGGAATGAATTCCAGCCTCTTCCACGTGTTCCATAATTGCTCCAACATAAACATCATCACCATCACAGATGGCATCTACATCCACTTCAACAGCATCTTCAAGGAAATCGTCCACAAGAATAGGATACTCAGGGGAAAGCTCAACAGCAGTTTTTATGTAATTCAAAAGACCAGGCTGATCAAAAATTATAGCCATTGACCTTCCACCAAGAACATATGAGGGACGAACAAGAACAGGATAGCCAATATGATCTGCAATTTTTACAGCATCCTCTTCAGTAAAGGCTATGCCATTTTCAGGCTGCTTGAGATTAAGCTTTTCAACAACAGCTGAAAATCTTTCCCTGTCCTCAGCCCTGTCAATTGAGTCAGGGGAAGTTCCAATTATTTTAACACCATTCTCCTCCAGAGCCTTTGCCAGCCTTAAAGGCGTTTGTCCCCCAAACTGTACAATAACACCATCAGGCTTTTCCAGCTCATGTATATGAAGTATGTCCTCAAGGGTTAATGGTTCAAAATAAAGTCTGTCAGATGTATCATAATCTGTTGAAACTGTTTCAGGATTGGAGTTAACCATAACAGACTCAACCCCCTCCTCCTTTAAGGCATAGGAGGCCTGGCAGCAGCAGTAATCAAACTCAATACCCTGTCCAATCCTGTTAGGCCCGCTGCCAAGGATCATTATTTTTTTTCTTTTGCCTGGGGCAGATTCATTTACAGAACCATATGTTGAGTAAAAATATGAGGTGTGCGCCTCAACCTTGCCAGCGCATGTATCCACAACAGAAAATCCCGGAAGAATACCATGCTCCTTTCTGAACCTGCCTATTTCATTTTCACTCTGCCTTAAAGCCATGGAATATTTTTTCTGAAACAGGGAACCCTTTCTGTTAAGCTCAAGGAGCATGCCCCTGTTTGAAATGTATGCAAGCTGCCTGTCTGAATAGCCAAACTCCTTCATCTCCTGCACCCTTGCCGGATTAAGCCCGCCTGTCTGAAAATCTTTTTCAAATTTATTTTCAGCATTAACAAGCTCCCAAAGCTGATTTAAAAACCAGGGATCAATTCTGGTAAGGCCATGCAGCCACTCAAGGGGCTTCCCTCTCTTAAGCGCCTGATAAATATAAAACACCCTTTCTGCACCTGGTGATAGAAATTCTTTTTTAAAGGCAATTGTTCTTTCCTCATCAGAAAGAAAATCAAGATAACTGGTAAGCTTTAAATTCCCATCTGCCCCAAAACCTGCCCTGTTAATTTCAAGGGAGCGTAAAGCTTTTTGAAAAGCCTCTTTAAAAGTCCTGCCTATAGCCATTGATTCACCAACAGATTTCATCTGTGTTCCCAGGCTTTTATCAGCGTCATCAAACTTTTCAAAATCCCACCTCGGTGCTTTTACAACAACATAGTCTATTGAAGGGTCATATGAAGCAAGGGTTCCCCCTGCAGCATTATAGGGAATTTCATCAAGTGTAAAACCCGCTGCAAGCTTGGCAGAAACCTTGGCAATAGGAAATCCCGTAGCCTTTGAAGCAAGTGCCGAGCTTCTGCTTACCCTGGGATTCATTTCAATAATCATTATTCTGCCATCATCAGGATTAAGAGCAAACTGTATGTTTGACCCGCCACTGTCTATACCAACCTCCCTCATTATCCTTTTTCCAATGTCACAAAGATCCTCATACTGCCTGTCTGTAAGGGTCTGCTGTGGAGCAACAGTAATGGAATCACCAGTATGTATTCCCATTGGATCAAAGTTTTCAATTGAGCAGATTATTATCACATTATCATTTGAGTCCCTAATAAGCTCAAGCTCCAGTTCCTTCCAGCCAATTATTGACTCTTCAAGGAGTACCTGGTTTATTGGTGATTCATCCATTCCCTTTTTTACCAGGTCAGCAAAGTCCTCTCTGTTATATACAATATTGCCCCCTGCTCCACCAAGTGTAAAAGCAGGCCTTATAATTATAGGGAGTTTAATCTCTTCAAGAATTTGTAAAGCCTCATCCATTGTTGATGCCAAACCGGAAACAGGAACTTCAAGGCCTATTTTAATCATGGCTTTTTTAAACAGATCACGATCTTCGGCCTTTTTAATTGATTCAATGTTTACACCAATTAGTTCCACACTGTATTTTTCAAGTACACCAAGTTTTGCAAGTTCCAGTGTTACATTCAAGGCTGTTTGTCCGCCTACTGTGGGAAGAATAGCCTGGGGTCTTTCCTTTGCTATAATTTTTTCTATTACTTCGGGATAGATAGGTTCAATATAGGTTTTATCTGCAAGTTCAGGGTCAGTCATTATTGTGGCAGGATTGGAGTTGATAAGTATAACCTCATAGCCCTCCTCTTTTAAAGCCTTGCAAGCCTGAGAACCGGAATAGTCAAATTCACAGGCCTGACCAATTACAATAGGTCCAGAGCCTATTATCATTATTTTTTTTATATCTTCTCTTTTAGGCACTGGCAGCCATCCTTAATTGGAGTAAAGTCAAGATCGCAAGTCATAAGTCCTCTAAATCCTCCATAGGAGACTTACCAAACTCATGTTCATATTAATAATTTTATTGGGATAATTTTTAGCAATAAAAATAATAAGAGGCGTAAAAAAAAGCGGAAAAAATCAAAAGGCAGCTAATGCTGCTCTGATAAAACTGGTAACAGGAGCCTGCTCCCTGGCATCCTCAACAGCATCTCGAAGCTCGTTTAAAAGCTTGCCTGTATCAGCATGAATAGTATCCTCATTAACAAGTTTTCCAAGAGTACCCTTTCCCCTGTTTACTTTATCAGTAAATTCACGCACATTTCCCAATGCAGCAGCAATATTTTCACGATTTTCATCAATAATTTCAGATAGTTTTGTCAAGGGATCACCAATTGTATAGCCCTGAAGATTTTCAGTATTTACAACCCTGCTGAAAGATTGACCATCCAGATCAGCACAACCAGGATATATGGCTATGACTTTCCCCCCAAGTGCAGACTGGCTTTTAAGAGTAATTTTATAATTTTCATAAAGATTCAATTTCCTGTAAAGGCTGACAGAAACAAGAACTCTGGCATCATCCATAAGATCAATTTTATCCACAGCTCCGCTGTTTACACCATTTATAAGTATTTTATTCCCAACAATAAGACCTTCAACATCAGTAAATATTATTGAGCTGCTAAAGTATTCCTTTTGCTCTAAAAGTTCACCTCTGAGTATTGTAAAATATCCCAGCACAATCATTGCAACAATAAACACAAGGCCTACAATAAATTCATTAAATCGTGTCATTTATATTATCTCTTCCATATTGATTATTCATAATTATGTAATCACAATCAGTTTTATGTTTCAATAGGTCCATTAATCTGCCCCATAATAAACTGCTGCACAATTTCATTAGTGCTGTTTTTAATCTCATCAGGGGTGCCACATTCAATAATAGCTCCCTTGTAAAGCATAGCTATGCGATCAGCTATTCTGTAAGCGCTTGACATATTGTGAGTCACAACAACTGAAGTAATACCCAAATCACGCTGCATTTCAATAATAAGCTCGTCAATCCTGGCAGACATTACAGGGTCAAGCCCGGAAGTAGGCTCATCATACAATATTAAGCGTGGATTGCGCACTATTGCCCTGGCAAGCCCTGCCCTTTTTTTCATTCCACCACTAATATCAGAGATCATTTTATCAGCAGCATCACAAAGCTGCAGCCTTTTAAGCCTGTCATTAACAATTTCATCTATTTCCTCTTTTGTGCCCAGCCTGTGCTCAACAAGTGGCAAAGCTACATTGTCCCTCACATTAAGCCAATTTATAAGTGCACCTGACTGAAAAAGAAAGCCCATTTTCGCCCTTATAGCAACACGCATAGAAAAAGAGGCATTGCTCATCCTGTCACCATCTACAAAAACACTCCCCTCTTCAGGATCAAAAAAGCCTGCTATATGACGCAAAATAGTTGTTTTACCAGAACCTGACTGGCCAATAATAACAAAAGTTTCGCCCTCCTCAATAGTAAATGAAACATTATCAAGAACCACCAGCTTACCAAAACGCTTTGTCACATTTACAAACTCTATCATACAAGACCGCCATAGAAAAAAGCAGTAATAAAATAGCCAACAATAATTATCAAAAGGTATGATGATACCACGGAAATCCTTGTTGCCCTTCCAACTCCAAGTGCCCCGCTTTCAGCTTTAAGCCCATTGGCACAGCTTATTGATGAAATAATAACAGCAAAAACCAGGCTCTTCAAAAGTCCCACGTACATATCCTTTAACCAGATGGATTCGTAAAGCCTGAAAAAATAGGCTTCTGTTGAAATTCCCAGATGAAAAAAAGATACAATAGCCCCGCCTGTAACCCCTAACACAATAGTATAAACAGAAAGAGTGGGGAGCATAATCATCATGGACACAAGCCTGGGCATAACAAGAAACCTTACTGGATTGATGGACATCATTTCAAGTGCATCAATCTCCTCTGAAACCTTCATGGTTCCAAGCTCTGCTGCCATTGCTGCGCCTGAAAATGCAGTAAGTATTATAGCTGTAAGAAATGCTCCCATTTCCTTGTTCATTATATTAATCATAAGAGTAGGAACCATTTCCTGTTGCCCGTACTTCAAAAATTCCACACCTGAGTGTAAAGCAAAGATCATCCCGCCGAAAAGAGCAACTATTGTAACCACAAAAATACTCTTTACACCTGAAATATACATCTGCTTTACAATTTCTTTTCTTTTCCTGAAAATAAACCTCATCTCAAGAAAGGCGCGAAAAAGAAGAACAAGCGTGAATCCTGAAAATTCCACCTGCTTCACAAGCTTTTTACCAATATCTGCAAAAAAATTATAAAATGATTTTTTAAACTCGCCTAACATATATGTCCTTAAAAAAGATTCA
>JBBAGC010000110.1:0-6447 GCA_041655115.1 Spirochaetota bacterium
AACCGGCAAAGGAGGCTGTTTCCCAATAATCTGTTCCATTGCAGGGATTAGTTCTGTGATTATACGGCCATTATTGCCCACAGCTTTTAAAATACTTTCTTTCCATATATTTTTAATTTCTTTTTGCTCAATAAGTATGGGGCTTATAAGCTGATTAAGTGCTTCAATAAGAGGTTCATATGGAATATTTTTTGAAATGCTTTTACATTTGCCTGTTATAAATATTCCGGATGTTGTTACAAGGGGCTTTATTGCTTTTTTTATAAGAAATGTTTTCCCAATACCAGAAGGCCCTGATATAAAAAGCGTATTTTTGCTGCCATTTTTGGATTCATTAAAAAGCTCAATCATGGTGGCAACATGTTCTTCTCTTCCATATAATTTGTCAGGTATTCTTAAGGTGCGTAGAATATCCCTGGTTCCGGTTATGAACTCTTTTGGTTTTTTGTAGTCTGATAGATATTTTTTGCATAAGCTAAGATCATACAGCAGACCATTAAAAGTAGAGTATCTGTCATATGGGGATTTGTTAAGCATTTTGGAAATTACTTCAGAGATTTCAGGTGTAATATCCATGTTAAAATCAATCATTTGAACAGGTTCTCTGAAAAGATGGGAGTACATGAGCTCTTCATATTCCGATGATTTAAATGGAGTTATTCCTGTAAAGAGTTCATAGAATATGACTCCAAGGGAATATATTTCAGCAACACCTTTCAGGGAGGTACTTTCATTGTACAGGTATTCTGGTGCAAGATAAATCATGTCATTTAGAACAGATTCCTCATCCGGAATGGATTCCTTTCCATAAAGGATGTCGCTGAAAAGGTTTATTGGGAAAAGCTTTATTTTAATATTGTCTTTACTACTGATGAGAATATTTCCTGTTTTTATAGATCTGTTAAGAAGGTTTCTGTTGTTGATTAATGCAAATTTTTCTGTTATATTGATAGCAGTATTCAGTATGTTTTCTATTGTATTATTTTTAGCAACCCAGCTTAATATGGGTGTGTATTTATTTGCTCCATCCATAGAAAATCTGATAAAATCAGGTGTTATTTCTATTTTTTCCGGACCTATAAGCCATTTGTAATTTGCCTGCTGCCAGTTTTTTATTCCTGAATTGATTATTTCATCAATTTCAGGCTTAATATAACAGCGCTCAAATTCATATATAGTTTCATTGATATTGTTATTTTTATCGTAAATATTATATATCTGAAACTGTGGGGTAATTATGTCATTTTTATTATTCATTTTAATTTCTTCTTAATTTTTATAACTACTTTAATAGCAGAATAATTCTAAAAAATAAACTTAATAAAAAATCTAATAATTCCTGATTTTTAAAAGGCTTTACAGGTAAATCAGGAATTATTGAATTGTTTATTTCAATAAGCATACTACCTGCACTTTAACACCCTCTTTTCTTACTATATTATATAATATTATGCAATTCCTATATGTTATATTTTTATAGTACAACCAATAAATAGCACTTATTGAGCTTTTTTAGCAGATTTTCATGTTTCTTGAAAATAATTTAGTAATTCCTGATTTATTTTTCAAGATGAGAATCTTTATTTAAATGTCTTATTATCTGGTTGTTGCTAAAAATGCAGAGTAATGTGGAGTGAAAATTATGATAGAAAAAGTTCAAAAAATTCTATTCGTTATACTTCTTGTTTTTCTTGGTGTGCTCATATTCCTTTCTATGCCCACAAAGGGGCTGAAAGATGAATATAACTGGAAAGGCAAATCCTATTCAGATAAGACACTAACAGAGTATCCTGGGGAAGAGGATATTACCAGTGCTTTAAGACAGGTTATAGATCCGGAACTTGGCGTGGATATTGTGGATTTGGGTCTTTTTTATGATATTAAAATGAAAGATGGGAATCTTGATGTTGTTATGACCCTTACATTTAAGCGATGTCCTTTTTCTGTTCAGATTCTTGACGATGTAAAGGCTATTCTTACATCTATGGACGGTATTAAAAAAATAAAGCTTGTAATGACATTTGATCCGCCCTGGTCATGGGAAAGGGTAAGCCCTGAAGTCAGAAATGAAATAATAAATAATATGCAAAAGCTTGGATTGATTGAGGAGGATGGGCATTCTCATGAATAATATGTCTGATGCTCTCGTAAACGGGCTTATACTGGGAATTACTACTGGTCCTGTCTGTATGATGGGTTGCCTTCCAGTACTGCTTTCTTTTACTCTTGGTGAAAGCAACAACCTCAGTGGAGGTGCAGTGTGGAAGTTTATAGGAAAGTTTACAGTTGGCCGTTTTCTGGCATACATGTTTTTTGGAATTCTTTCCGGTTATCTTGGAAGTATTATTGGCAAAAGCCTTGGAACATTAGGAGTGGTGTCGTGGCTTTTAATGTCAGTGCTTCTTATTATGTATGGGCTTGGATTTGGTTTTGGCCATTTGAGTTTTTGTCAAACTACAACAAGGTTTGTTGGTAACAGGAAGTTTCCATATATACTTGGGGTTCTTGCTGGTGTAAATCTTTGTCCGCCATTTTTGCTGGCATTTACATATTCCATGGAAAGATCGAACAACCCTCTTTTTGGGCTTGTATTCTTTTCGGCTTTTTTCCTGGCAACAACCCTTTTTATCCTTCCTGCCGGATTTTCCGGTCATATAGGGAGAAATGAGCTTTATTCAAAAATTGGAAAGGGGGCTTCTGTACTGGTGGGCCTTATTTATTTTTATCAGGGTATTAATCTTCTTATGATATGAAAAAATTATTTGTGCCATCAGGATTAGGAGCAAATTCAAAAAAGGATAAACTTGTGAATCTAATTGTTTTCTATTTTATAGCGTGTTTATTCATGGCTGTTTCCGCATACATTTCAGGTCTGGTGTGGAAAGAGGCCAATGGTCCTGGAGAGTATATCAGGCTTTTGCTTGTTGAAAAGCCGGTTATTGTGCTGGTAACTGTTATTATTTTTATTGCCAGTGGTGCAATGACACAGGTTGCCAAGGTTACTTTTACTTTAAGCTATTATGAAATATCAATTATCTGGCTTGCTACTGCATGGGTTTCTGTGGCAATTCTCTGGTTTTTTAATGATATAAGGCCGTCCGGTATGGAGCTTGCCGGATTCATGATATGTCAGGCCGGGCTTGGTGTTGTGGCATTTTCAAAAATCAGTGGTTAAGACTATACTGTATTTTCGGAGGATTATATGAGATCAAAATGGAGTTTCTGGGAAATATATGCAATTACCTGGGGAGCTGCTATAGCTTTATTTATGCTGTATTATTCAACCATATCATTTTCTGAGAGAGAATTGCAGGCCTTGCTTGTATCGCTTTCAGTGTTTCTTTTTCTGGCGCTTCTTTTGGTAACATTAATAATTTATAAAAGGAAAAGAGGGCCTGAAAGGTCAGGGTTTAAAAACTTTATTAAATACTTTATGATTATTTTTACACTTTTTTTCGGATTTTTGTTTATACCTACACCACCTTATGGAGAGGAGAGTGGGGAAAAATTAGGTACTTATGGTGTTGTAAGTGAAATTGAAAAAAAGGATGCGAGCAGCCAGCCTGGCAGTGATTCCCTTATAAAGGTTCCTGATACTAATAAAAACGAGCTTGATTACACTATTTATGACATATGTATGGGAAAGCTCAAGAATACAGTAAAGAGAGATGGCAGGGTAAATCCTGTACAAATAGAAGTTATAGATCCGGTTGTATTAACCCAAAAGCTTAAAGAAGAAATACTTTCATACGGTATTGATGATGTGGGTATTGCTGAACTTAAACCGGAATATGTATATTCAAATGATATAAATGGCAAGCCCCTTGTTCTTAATCACAGGTATGCTATTGTTTTGGGAAAGGGCGTTAGTCACAGGCTTGCAGGCCCTACTGCTCCGCTTCCTTATCAGGATTCATACTCTGCGCTTCCTGAGGAACTTGCTGCATATCTTTCCGGTCTTGATATAAAAACGCATAGTTTAATTCCTGAAAATATTATTAAGGAAGTTGAAGAGTCAATGGAATTTTTCAGTGAAGGCGGATCAACAGCAGTGCAGCTTGCTGAGCACATACGTGGTCTTGGCTATCCGGCCAGAGCTCATTTTAACAGATGGTCCGAAGTACAGCTGGTTCCCCTGGCAATTCTTGCAGGCCTGGGCGAGGTTGGCAAAAACGGTATGATTATAAACAGCAAATTTGGACCAAGGGGAACCTTCTCAATTGTTACTACAGATCTTCCACTTGTGCCTGATAAGGCAGTAGACCTTGGTGTGAAAAAGTTTTGCTCAGTATGCAATAAGTGTTCCCGAACATGTCCTGCACAGGCTATTCCCTATGGTGAACCTGTAATAAGGAATGGAGTGGAAAAATGGGCTGTTGATTCAGATAAGTGCTGGGAGTATCTTTCGCAAAATCTTAAATGCATGTCGTGCATCAGTTCATGTCCCTATAACAAGCAGGATTATTGGGTGCATCGAGCTGCCGGATTCATGATTAAAAGAAAAAATATTGTAACAAACTATATAATAGCAGAACTGGATGATATATTTGGCTATTCCTCATATCTGCAAGATTACTCAAAACAATAAAAGGGTATATATGAAAAATGTAATGAATAAAATATCAAGTCTTCCGGGTGTTGATTCTGGCATGTTCCTTGTTTTATCAGCAGGGCTGATTTGTGGTATGATGTTTAATCTGATATGCGGTATTGTTTTTTTTAGCCCTCCCGGGATTTTGGGTGGTTTGATAAGTTCTTTTCTCATAATGTGGTTCAATCAGGAGAATTAAAATGGAAATGGGATCAATTATTAATATTGCTATTGTACTGGCAGGTGTAGTTCTTTTTGGAATTTTTATAAGACAAAATTTTTCAAATAAAGAAAATAGCAGTCAGGATTGTGATGACTGTAGTGCATGTATGTCATCAGATATATGTATGTCTCGAAATAATACAGATATAGAGTCGAATAAATAATATGACAGCTTCAGGTATTATAGCACTTATTATCTTTTTTGGAACAATTTTTCTTTCATTAAAAGGGCTGATCTCTCAACGGCTTTTCCCTATGCAGGTTGCGCTTTTAATTGCATCTATGCTTATAATGATTGTTGGGTTTATACTTGGTGGCAAAATAAATTTGTCATTAATTATAATTGGGACATTTCTTCATCCAATAACAGCAACTATTGCCGGATTTATACTTGCTGGTGCACTTAAAGGTGCTGGGGCTTTTGAATCTGCAGCAAGATGGATAAAGAAACTTAGCGAATCTTTTCTTGGGGTTCCTTTTACAGTAATAGTTCTTGTTAACATTCCCACCCTTCTTGCAATGCCCTGTGGAAGAGTATGGGTTTCTCCCTTGATTCCAATAGCCCTTTTTCTTGGATTTGAAATAGCAGCCAAATCCGGAGACAGAAAAATGCCACTTATAATAGTTTCCGGGCTGGTTATAAATGCTGCTGCCTCCTGTGGTCCCTCACTTATAGGTGGTATTGGTACAATTGGTGAGGGTATGGGAAGGTACCCCTCTGGTTCCTTTTCAAATCATATGCAATTTGCAATTATGTTCATGTCAGCATTTGCCATGGTTTTATCGAAATATTTTTTCAATGAAGATATAAGTGAAAAAATTAATGTAATTGAAAATGTAAATGGAAACCAGAATACTGATAAGGAAATATCTGCTCAGGAGCATGGAAGTTTTTCCCTTATAGTTTTTATTGCAAGTATTGTTTTAACCATAGTATTTAAACCAGCTATGCCAATACAGACTGTTCTTATGCTTGCTACTCTTTTTATAATGTTTATAGCAAGGCTTAGTCTTGATGATGTTATTAAGGGTATTATGCTTCATCCTCTTACTGCAATGATTTCCGGATTTATTGCAGCAGGTGCACTTAATATGTTTGGGGGATTTGACGTACTTGTGCAGATTTTGAGTTTATTATCTGAAAATACTCCTCTTGGTTATATAGGTGTTTCCATTCTTTTGATTTATCTTCCTATTTTTCTTCCTCTTCCATGTGGAAGGATAATAGCAGTAAGCCTTATTCCCGGTGTGCTTATGTTTGGAGAGCATGTTTCTCTTGTTGCAGGTATTCCGGCAATACAGGAGGTAATGATAGTATGCTTTATTCTGTCAGGAGCAGCTTCATGCGGGCCTTCTCCTCTTGGTGGTATTGGCAGCATAGCTGAAGGAAGATTGAGACTAAAAGGTTCTATAAGCAGAGTGCTTTCTATAGCGGTTTTTCTTGCTGTACCAATAGCAGGATTTTCTGTTAAAGCAATAGGACTTTCAACAAATGTAATTGAGCATGGATTCCTGGTTGAAGCTGTAATAACAGGTGCTGTTGTTGGGGTAATTACAAGTGCATTAACAACAAAAAGGTTTTTTCATCCTGGCGGCTTAATAGGCGGTCTTACAGTATCATTACTTATGTTGGT
>JBBAGC010000111.1:0-6401 GCA_041655115.1 Spirochaetota bacterium
TATTCTGGAAATAAGAAAATCCTGTGTAAGAAAATCAACCTCTGTTACTATTGTGGCGTCTTTTTTTCTCTGGATTTTAATTCCCTTTTTTTGCAGATCATGGGCTTTTTTCCCAGCTGCTGTTATCAGATCAATAAAAAACTTAAAATCAGATTTACTAAAAATTCCTTTGTTCATAATTATATTAAATCCTATTCACCCAGATAGGCTGCTTTTACTTTGGGGTTTTTAAGCAGATTTTTACTTTTGTCCTCAAGCACAATGTTTCCTGTTTCAAGAACATAGCCTTTGTCAGAAACTCCCAGAGCCATTCTTGCGTTTTGTTCAACAATGAAAATTGTTACTTTTTCATCATGGCTTATGCTTGATATAGTTTGAAATATATTTTGAATTATAATAGGAGCAAGTCCCAGGGCTGGTTCATCAAGAAGAAGGAGCTTGGGTGATGACATCAAAGCCCTTGCTATTGAAAGCATCTGCTGTTCTCCTCCAGAGAGCGAACCAGCAAGCTGTTTTCTTCTGTCTTTGAGAATGGGAAACATCTGATATTTTTCTTCAATTCGTCTGCTTATTTCAGATTTATCCTTAAGGAGGAATGCTCCCATTTCCAGGTTTTCAAGAACAGTCATTTGTGCAAAAATTCCTCTTCCTTCTGGAGCCATTGATATTCCTCTGGAGATAATCCTGTCTGTAGAGAGATGTGTTTTTTTTAAATTTAAATGGTGGTCATTGCCTTCTGCTGCAATTGCAATGGTTTCATTTTTATAGGTTATTTCGCCATTTTTCAGGGGCACAAGCCCTACTATTGCTTTAAGCAGTGTGGTTTTCCCAGCGCCATTAGCACCAATAAGGCATACAATTTCGCCCTCTGAAACAGAAAGATTAACGCCTTTAAGGGCTTCTATATTGCCATAGTTGACTTTAAGATCTTTTATTGTTAAAATTGTTTTACTCATCCGATTTCCCCAGGTAAGCTTCTATTACATCTTTGTTATTCTGGATTTGTCCTGGTGTTCCCTCAGCTATTTTACTGCCGTAGTTAAGCACTATTATTGAGTCGCATATATTCATTACCAGCTTCATGTCATGCTCAATCAGAACAACTGTAATTCCCAGATCCCTTATGCGCTTTATGGTCTTCATAAGCTGGTCTGTTTCCTGGGGGTTCATGCCTGCTGCAGGTTCATCCAGAAAAATCAGTTCAGGTTCAGTTGCAAGTGCTCTGGCTATTTCCAGTTCTCTTTGCTTGCCATATGGAAGATTTTTTGCATATTCATCCCGCAGGTCAAGAAGATTGAAAAAATCGAGCCATTTAAGGGAATTGTAGTAAATATCCTTTTCTTCCTGCCTGGTAAAGAGGCGACCCATAATAAAGTTAAGGGGTTTGCTTTTAACAAGCACAGGGTTATTGCTGCGAAAGTGTCTTCCTATCATTACATTTTCAAATACTGTCATTTCCTTAAAAAGGCGGATATTCTGAAATGTACGGGATATTCCGCCTCTTGTTATTTTGTATGCAGGAAGTTCTGTTATGTCATCTCCCTTGAAGAAAACATAGCCACTTGTGGGAGAGTCCAGTCCTGTAATGTTATTAAAGAGTGTGGTTTTACCAGCCCCGTTTGGGCCTATAAGCCCTGTTATTGAATCTTTGTAAACCTCTAAACTTACGTCAGAAACAGCTATAATTCCACCGAATTCTCTCCGTAAATTTTTTGTATATAGTAATGGCACTTTACTTCTCCAGTTCTAAAATTTCATCTTTTATGATTTTACCATAGTTGAGTTTTACTCTTCCGATTATGCCCTGAGGCCTGTATATCATCATAAAAACAAGGATAAAGCCAAAGAGTACCTGGTTGAGCTGAGGTGGAATTATATGTGATATGCCAATAAGTCTGGGCAGCTCTGAAGTTAAGACTATAAGTATTGTTCCAACAACAGTGGCAAAGTTGTTTCCAAGCCCTCCAAGTACAACCATGCAGAGTATCATGATTGACATCATAAAATCAAAGGTGAGGGGCGCCACAGACTGGTTAAAAGCTGCAAAAAGAGCTCCTGCAATTCCTGCAAAAAATGCACCGCCTGTAAAAGCACCTACTTTGTACTTGGCAGTGTTTATGCCCATTGATGATGCTGCAATTTCATCTTCTCTTATTGATTCAAGGGCTCTTCCTACTCTGGAGCGCACAACTCTTCTTATGAGTACATAGGTTATTACTACCAGAATCCAGATGAAAATTACCCAGGGTATTTTGTCCATTGATGTTAAAATAAATCCAAAAAAATTAGGGCCTGGTATGCCATTTATTCCCATGGGTCCTTTTGTTACACTGTCCCAGTTGAGTATTATATTTTTTACAATTTCACCAAAGCCTAATGTGGCAATTGCAAGATAGTCTCCTCTTAACCTTAAAGTGGGAATACCTATTAGTATGCCAAAAAGTCCTGCAAGCAGTCCTGATGCGAAAATTGCATACCAGAAGGAAATGCCAAAGGCGGTCATTAAAATAGCTGTACAATAGGCGCCTATACCTATAAAAGCAGCCTGACAGAGTGAGAGCATTCCTGTGTATCCTACAATTAAATTAAGGCCCAGGGCAGATATGGCATAAATTCCTGTATAAATAAATATAAGAAGAATAAAATCGAGCATTATTATACCTTTTCCCTTATATGTTTAATGAGAATACCACTGGGCCTGAATAGGAGTATAATTATAAGAACTGTAAAAGCTATAGTATCTTTTAAACCAACAGGGATGCCCAGGATAACTACACCAAATGTTTCAAGTATGCCTAAAATCAATCCACCTAACATGGCTCCTGTAATATTGCCTATGCCTCCAACTACAGCAGCAATAAAGGCCTTTAAGCCTGCAAGCTGTCCCATTGTAGGATAAACCTTAAATTCCATTGCAATAAGAACACCTGCCACTGCTGCCAGAGCTGAACCTATTGCAAAGGTAAGGGATATTATCATATTTACATTTATTCCCATTAAAGCAGCTACAGGCTGATTTTCACTTGTAGCTCTCATGGCTTTACCAAGCCTGGTATTGTCTATAAAAAGCTTTAGAGCAACCATCATTATAAGCCCTACTATAAGGATCATAATCTGGTTTGGTGTTATGCTAATGCCCCCGATATGGAGGGTCTGATTGTCAAAGGGATATTCAAATTTTATTGATTTGGTGCCAAACATTAAGGCTGCAGCATTCATCAGTATTATGGAAACTCCTATGGCACTAAGCAGAGGGGCAAGTCTTGGCGCATTTCTAAGGGGTTTGTATGCAATTCTTTCAATTATTATTCCCATTGTTGCACTTACAAGCATGGCAAATATCATTGCTATAGCAAAAACAGCAAGGATATAAAGCCCTCCTTTGGAAGGATCGTATAAAAAATAATAGAGAAAAAAACCAGCGTATGTTCCAAACATCAGTATTTCGCCATGGGCAAAGTTTATAAACTTGAGTATTCCATATACCATTGTATAGCCCAGGGCTATAAGCGAATATATGGCACCAAGGGTAAGCCCGTTTATAAGGTGCTGCAACAGTTCAACTGTTGGTATATTAAAAAGATTCATCTTTTTTTACTTCCTTCTTTATATCGCAGAAAAGGGGAATTTTTACAGGGTTGCAGCTAATCCCGGAATTAAATCCGGAATTAGCTGTTATTTTATCAGGTTTCCCCTGAATCTTTAAAAAATTATTTTACTTCATTAAGCTTTTCACCGTCAAGAACAAAGGTTCTAAGCTGTTTGTATTTAACATTTTCTGCTGTGTATATTCCTATGTTAACAACCAGGTCTCCATTGGAAGTAAATGTAATTTTACCTGATGCACCGTCATAGTCCTTTGTAGCTGCTACTATATCTCTTACAGCAGCTCTGTCTATAGCAAGTGTTCCATCTTCTGCTTTTTTTGATGTTTCTTTAATTGCAGCAAGTATGATGTTAGTACCATCATAGGCATTAAGGCTAAAAGCATCTGGGAGTTCTCCCCATTGTGCACGGTATTTTGCTTCAAAATCTCTTCTTTTTTTACTTGCTGGCTGTTCTGCTGCCTGTGTAAAAATTACTCCATTAGCAAGTTCTCCTGCAAGTTCTAAAATTTGAGGATTGGAAAAACCATCTGCACTGAATATTTTTGCTTTTATCTCAAGCTGTTTTGCCTGCTCAAGGATTTGTGCAATTTCAGCAACATAGTTTGGAATGTAAAGAGCTTCAGCATTTGCGCCTTTAAGCTTTGTAAGCTGGGTTTTAAAATCCTTGTCACCCTGAAGTGCGGTTTCTTCAGCAAGAACCTTTCCGCCTTCCTTTTCAAACTGTGCTTTAAAGTCTACAGCAAGACCCTGGCTATAGTCGTTTTTAACATAAAGGGTAGCTGCAGTTTTGATGTTTTCCACATTGGCAAGATATTTGGCAAAAACAATTGCCTGGAGTGCATCACTTAAAACATTACGAAAGATATAGTCCCCTTTATCAGGAAGGTCTTTATGCGTAGAAGAAGGGGAGATCATAACTGTTTTGGAAGCCTGTGCCTTTGGAGCAACAGCCAGAGAAACTGAGCTGAAAACAGAACCAACAATGCCAAAAACCTTGTTTACACTTACCAGTTTTTCAACAGCAGGGTTTCCTTTTTCAACTTTCCCTTCGGTATCTTCAACTATGAGTTCAATTTTGTGATCATTAATACCGCCTGCTGCATTCCATTCTTCAACAGCAATTTTTGCAGCCTGACTCATAAGCTTGCCATAATTACCAGCATCACCTGTCATTGGGCCCAGGAATCCGATTTTGATTGTTTCTTCCGGATTGAGTACATCTGTCCCTTTTTTACATGCTACTGAGCTTATAAGCATGAGAGAAAAAAGAACAATAAGCATTTTTTTCATGAAAGCTCTCCTTTTTATAATTTTTTTTGATAGCAAAGATGCAGTGCATCCTTTTAAAAATAGACATTAACTTAGATATTTAAATACTTCAATTAAAATTAAACCTGCACATGAGCTAAATTGTATTTTTTCATCTGTTATTTAACACCTTATGGAATAAATATGAATTTTTTACAATCTTGGCTATGATATAAACATAATTTTGACTGTTATTTTAATCTGTCAATTATATAATAGAAGCTTAAAGCCTTTTCTTTTTACAAATAATGGGTATATACTTTTTTCTGAAAATATAGAAATGTTGACAAAATTAAAGATATGTATGACCCTTTTCAAGGATGTTTATACTGTAATTTTCATAAAAAGGGTAAAAGAATCTATGCAGGAGTGATAAAATGGAATTTATGAGAATATGGACAGAAGTTGATGTTGAGGATGTTCAAAAACATATAATTATGGTTGAGGACAAGTTTGGCCATTGCCCCGGATGCAGGCAAATAGGGATTGAGCTTAAAGAATTGAAAAAATGTCCAGGATGTGGCACAATATTTAAATATATGACTTCAAAGGATGCCAGAGGTGGAAAAACCGCTATTGTTATGAGATCCATGAAGAAACTTCCTGATCTTGTTTTTGTAGATTATGATGATTATGAAAGGGTCACAGGTAAAAAGAAAGCGGAAAGTCTTTTTAATATTTAAAAAATATCATCATCTTTTTTCTCTTTTGCATATATGTATTTTTTATAATAGAGTATTGAGTTTACCCTGTCTCCTTTCAGATCATATGCAATACTTATGTTGTAAAGAGAGTCATAAAGGGTGATGTCCTTTTCATAGGCTTTTTTAAAGGATTGTATTGAATCATTATATTTTCCTGTAAAAAGCTGAGCCAGGCCAAGATAAAAAAAGCTCTTTGCAAAAGATGAATCAAGGATTGTGGCTTTTTTTAAATGCTTTACAGCTTCCTCTGTCTTGTTTTCCTGAAAAAGGTAAACCCTTCCTATGCCATAATGGGCAAGTGAGTAGTTTTCATTAATTTTAGATGCTTTAATAAATAATTCAAGAGCCTTTTCCCTGTCTCCTTCCTTAAAGCTTTTAACACCTTCATTATAGAACTTTGTTGAGTTTAAAATCTCAGAATTTAAAGGAGAAAAGGGCAGGGTTAAAGCTGTTGCAGCTAATATTATGCTGATTAATGTTTTATGCACCAGGCACCATTTTTTTAAGGTATTCGTAAAAAAATATATAGATTCCTTCATTAAAGAAAAAGAAAATTATAAATATTATCCATAGAAGAAGTGTAAAAATACATAAAAATTTAAGAAGTTTTTCAGCTCCAATATCGTTTGCCTTATAAAAAATTATCAGTATTGAAACAGGCCATATTATGAATATTGATGCAAAAATGATTAAAATAAAGTCTTTAATAAAGTCAAGGATTGATACATACCAGTCATTTTGAAAAGCTATTAGCCCGCTTTTTAGCTCACTGAAAAAGAAC
>JBBAGC010000112.1:0-6398 GCA_041655115.1 Spirochaetota bacterium
TTCCAAAACCATCTTTATGCACCTCATTAACCATGTCAGAAAAATTTATAGCAAAGGCATTGATGTCATTTATATTCTGTCTTAAAACATTGTCTCTTATATCAATAAGGCCTGCAAGCTCTCCGCTTTTAATTGTTACTGAAGTTTCACTATTCCAAAGCACATCATACATTCCATGATTGTCAGGATTTTTTACAGTTTTAAGAGGACGAAAAATATTACCCTGAACAAGGTTTTCTCCACCAATATAAACAATATGCTCATCCTTGTCGCTTCTTCCAACTGATATATCAACAATAGTTGAAAGCTTTTCTATAAAGGCGTCCCTTTTATCAAGCAAATCATTTGGCCTGTCACCAAGTGCCTCAGCTTTTTGTATTCTTTCATTAAGATCACGAATTTCCCTTGCGTAAAGATTAATCTGCTCAACCCTGTGAGCAACCTGCCTGTTCGCATTTTCACGCAAGTCATAAAGCTGTCTGTAAATATTTTGAACTTCATTGGAAAGATGAACCGATTTTTCCTTTACCACTTCCCTGGTTGATCTCTCCTCCGGATATTTTGAAAGCTCCTGCAATGATGACCACAAGGAATCAAGCCTGCTTCTTAAAGACTGGTCAGAAGGCTCATTATATACAGATTCAATCTGATAGATAAAATCATCTTTTGTTTTCCAGTAACCTGTTGTGTTTTTTTCAGCAATAATGCGATCATCAACAAAGTGATCCCTTATCCTTTCAACAAGGGATACCACACTACCCTGCCCCATATTTCCAGGTGCATTAGACCTGTTGTATGCCGGCATATAAATAGGATCAGCAGCACTGATAATAACACGCTGCCTTGAATACTCCTTATTTTCAGCATTGGAAATGTTGTGTCCTGTTACATGTAAAGCCTGCTGATGAGCTGCAAGTCCTCTTTTCCCTATTTCAAGTCCCATAAATGTTGAACTCATAATAATCTCCTTTATGCTTTTTGGCTAAAAAGCACAGGGTTCATTACCCTTTCATCTTCTTTACCGTCTTTACCATAGCCTGATTTCACTGATGAACTGTTTTTTAATCCGGAAATCAGTATATCAAAATACTCCATATTATCTTTAAGCATGGAGAAGTTGCTTTCCTGCTTTGCCCTGACTTTAAGCAACAAGGACTTAAGCTCCTCGCCCAGTCTGGTTATGGAAAGTCTCTTTTGCTGAGCCATGGATGCAGTTAGCTCCCTGAGAGTAATTGTTTCTGCATTACTTGCAGATTTATTTCCTGTAAAATGCAGCTGTATAAGGTTTATTCTTTCAGATTCCAGAATCTCAACTGATTTAATTAATTTCTCCTGCAATGAGGCTATTTCCTGAATAGCTTTTCCGTTTTTGGAAATTATAGCCTCGCTCTTTTGCTCTTCATAAACAAGAATTTCTATGTATATATTCATCTGTTTTTTAAGAATTGTCTCAAGCTTTGATGCTGATAAAGGCATAATACACCCCTTTTCAAATTAAAAATAGCTAATCACTTTATTATCGGAACAAGGGCTTAATAGAATGAGAACATTTTATAAGGACATAATCATATTTTTATGAAAAATCCGTGCTACACTTCCCTCTTCTCATTAAGGGGAAGAAGGTTAGGGAGATGGGGTCTTAAAAAGAGTTGAAGTTAAAGAAGGGGTTCTGTTATCCTGTAAACAACTGAGTCAAAAACATCCAGGCCTTTATCTGAAATTCTGTATAAAGAGCCCTTTACTTCAACCAGCCCTTCATCAACCATTTGCATAATTCCCTTTTTTATTTCTCCAGGCAAATCATGGCCTGTTACATCTTTAAAGCGGGCTGGATTAAACCCCATAAGAAGCCTGAATGAAGTTAAAATAAACTCAACAGCAGCATCAGAGGCAGTGCGTATATCTTCCTTTACAATAGATTCTTTTTTAAAATATTGCTCAAGAGAGTTTTCATTATAATACCTTCTATTATCAAAAAAGGAATGGGCTCCAGGACCAAATCCTGCGTAGGAAGAAAAGGTCCAGTATTTCATATTATGCCTGGAATAAGCACCATTCAAGGCAAAGCTGCACATTTCGTAATGCTCATATCCTTTGCTTTTAAGAAGACCTATAGACTTATGCCACAGATCATACTGTATTGCATCAAATTCACTATGTGGCTTAAAGTTATAAAAAAGCGGAGTTCCCTCTTCAAGAGTAAGAAGATAAAAAGATATATGATCAGGCTGGTATGAAGAAAGTGTTTCAATGTCATCTGAAAGCTCTGCCCATGTTTGAGAAGGAAGCCCCCCTATGATGTCCACTGATTTTTTAATATTCTCAAATGAGAAAAAAAGATCCAGATCCTTTTTGGTGCAGAGTTTACCCTTTCTCCCTATTTTATTTCTCATTCTGCTGTTAAGGGTTTGCACACCCAATACAATCCTGTTAACTCCAGCTTCAACCAGATTTTTAATGTTTTCTTCCAAAAGATGATCAGGATTCATTTCAAGTGTAATTTCGCAATCTGCAGAAAGAATAAACTTTTTACGGATAAAATCAAGAATGCGGGAAATTTCACGCACTCCTAATAAAGACGGTGTGCCTCCTCCAAAATAAACAGTATCAGCTTTAACTATATTACGAACAGAGCACCATTGCTCAATCTCCTCAAAAAGCCTTTCTACATAAAGCTTTATTCTGCAATCGCCTTCCTTTGAAGGCACAGAATAAAATGAACAGTAATGGCACTTTTCCCTGCAGAATGGAGTGTGAATATAAATGCCTGTATTATCAGTCACGGAAACCTGTTAGTGCATTAATGCTTTTTTTGGGAACAAACCTGCCATTTAAACAAAAAGCAGCCTCTTTCATTGATTCATCAGTAAAGGAAAATGTAAAAAGTACAGGTATTTCAGTTTCCCATCCTGAAAGCTTAAAGGGATTTCCTGAATATACTATAAGCAGATTCCCCCCTGCATTTTTTATTCTCCTGTAAAGAGATTCAACATAGCCTTTATTAATCCTGTATGTTTGCAGCACAATAGTAAAGTTTTCAGGTTCACTGCTTTTTTTTATGGAAAAAAGAGCCTGTTCTGCAGTATAATGAATACTATCCCCGGAGAGAACATCAAGGTTTTCCCTGAAAGCTTTGTTGCTGCTTACATATTTCCTTTTCCCGTTTTCAGATCTTAAAAAAAGCTCTCCATCCCCTGAATAAAAAAGCGCTTCCCTTGACAGCTTGCTGTTAATGTCATCCTTTTCAGCAAAAAAATTTTTTTCTTTTTCAGTGTAAACAAAATCATTCAAGTAGATCTGCTTTTCTTCTTCATTATAACCTGCGATTTTATACCTTAGTTTAAGCTCGATTATTCTGCTCACAGATTCATTCAGCCTGTCCATTTCAATTACGCCCTCTTTTACAGCCTGGAGCAATGAATTATAAATAACAGAAACATTTTTACCATAGGAGCTCACAAGAATTATGTCTGTGCCTGCAAGAAAGGATTTCACAGCAACTTCCCCTATGTTCATTTTTCCTGAAGCAGCATTCATTTCAAGATCATCTGTTATTGCAATGCCTTTAAACTTCATATCCTCCCTTAAAATCCTGGTAAGAAAAAAATGTGAAAGAGTTGCCGGTTCATTACTTTCATCTACAAAGGGGAAACGGATATGTGCAGACATTACACCTTCAACCTTTGCCTTAAGCGCTTTATAAAAAGGAAAAAGCTCCACTCTTTTTAGCCTTTCCATATCATGATTAATAACAGGAAGAACATGGTGTGAATCAGATTCAGTATCCCCATGTCCAGGAAAATGCTTTGCAACTGCAATACACCGGGCACTTTGCAATCCTTTTATATATGCTGATCCTGCTTTTGCAACAACCTCAGGATTAGAGCCAAATGATCTGGTATTTATTACAGGATTTAAAGGATTAATATTTACATCAAGTACAGGAGCCAGGTTCATATTTATGCCCTTCATTCTTAAACTCATGCCTGTAATCCGGGCCATTTTTTCTATATCCTTATAATTCTCTGTAACACCAAGGGCAAAATTTCCAGGAAACTGGGTAATACCGGTTTTTATTCTAACTACCTGCCCGCCTTCCTGATCTGTTGATATGAAAAGCGGAATACCGGAATTTCCCATGGCCAGACTTTGTAAACCACTGGTAAAACTGGGCAAATCGCTTTTTTCAGAAAAGTTATATCCAAAAAAAACCACCCCTCCTGGTAGGTATTTGCGAATTAATTCACTATTCTCCCTGTTTAAAGAATCCCCTGGCAAAGCAAACATCATCAGTTGTCCTATTTTTTGTTCTATAGTCAAGGCAGATGTTATTACTTGCGCCTCCTGATCCAATCTCCCTGAACAGGAGAAAAACATCGACAATAATATAATTATATATAATTTTTTCATTATTTATACCTTTTTTATAATGCAATCAAGAACAACAGTTGACATCTAAAATATAGTTTTGTACCTGTTGACCTTATATTAAATAATATATTTAGTTCATACCTTAAAAAATATATACTATGCTTTGATGGGGTTTAATTTTTTTCAAGATAATAAAGCAAAAATTAAAATAATTTCCCAATAGTCAGATAATGGTTAAACAATATTAATTAAATGGTAAAAAACAGAGAAATAGCATTCCTTGACAGCTTCACTGCCAGTACTGCAATAGTACCAGCAGTCATAGATCAACTCATAAAAGATCTGAAAGAAATGAACTATCCCAGAGAAGAGATAGATGAAATAATACTGTCAATTGATGAATCTATCACAAATGCTATTCAGGTTACTCTGGAATGCACTGAAAAGGAATGCACATCTCCTGACACAAGAAATATTACCATTCGCTATACTATAAATGAAAATGAGTTTGATGCAACTATTATAGATCATGGTACTGGTTTTGATTTTTTAAAAATGTTCAACACCATTCCTGACAACAGTGCACCTGATTACTTCAACCAGATTGTTACCTATGCCACTGACTCGGAAAAATCAAGGCTTACAGTAAAGATCAATGGTGAAGAAATTCCACTCAGAGGTATTGGGGCTGGATTAAAAATAATACTCAGCTTTATGGATGCTGTTGTAATAGAATATATAGATAAAAAAAATGTATTATCATCGTCAGTTTCAGAAGACACTGATGGGACTATTTTTTCAATGAGGAGAAAAAGACGCTACAAATGACATTTAAAGCAGAAAAATCATATAACAAATCAGAATTTATAAACTCAAAAGCAGCAAGGCCTATAAGAATTCTTAGCGAATACATTGAGCCTGAAACAAAATTTTCCAAAGAAGGCATTGACCACACTGTTGTTTTTTTTGGTTCAGCAAGAATTAAACCGGAAAACGATCCCAACTCGGAATTTTATGTTGCAGCACGCAGATTCAGCTATGAGCTTTCACTTTACAGCAAAGAGATGAGAGAAAAAAACGGGAACTGTTTCTATATCTGCACAGGCGGAGGCCCTGGAATAATGGAAGCTGCAAACAGAGGAGCTAATGATGCAGGGGAAAAAACAATAGGCTTAAACATTTCCCTTCCCTTTGAACAGTATGCCAATCCCTATATTACAGAAGAGCTTAATTTTGAATTTCATTATTTTTTCACAAGGAAGCTATGGCTTTTATATCATGCAAAAGCACTTGTCATTTTTCCCGGAGGCTTTGGGACCCTTGATGAGATGTTTGAAACACTTACTCTTATTCAGACCCAAAAGATTCAAAAGCGAAACATACCTGTAATGCTTTACTGCAGCGAATACTGGAAAAGCCTTATAAACTTTCAAAAACTTGCAGACATGGGCATGGTATCACAGGAGGATCTTTCTTTGTTTCATTTTTTTGATTCTGTGGAAGAAGGAATGGAATATATCAAGCCACGGTTAAAGGATATTATTGCAACAGTTGAACATTCCCTTTTTGCTGAAACAAACAGTAAATCATTGTTTATGTAAACCTGTATTACAAATTAAGCTAATTGTTGATTTAATTATTACTTCATTAAATCAACAAATTCCTGATAATTAGCCTTGCTTACTGGATCTATTTTGTTTATTTCACAGCCAACCTTAATAATCCTGTTTTCAAGAAAAGATACATTTCTGACAACAGCCCCTATTATGCTTTTCTTTTTGGTTGGAAGCATTATATCAAAACAGATTTCGCTATTTTCCTGAACATAACGAAGAATCCTTTTATCCTTAAAAACAAATCCCAAACCCCCTTTTGATAAATCTGAAACAAGGAATTTTTCACCCATAGGGCTTACAAGATTATTTTTTTTAAAAAGCTGATCAATAACAATAGCCATTCTTTTGCACACTTCTAAAAGCCCCTCTGACAATGCCCTTGTGTTATTTACCTGAATATAACCATAGGGA
>JBBAGC010000113.1:0-6393 GCA_041655115.1 Spirochaetota bacterium
TCTGCCTGAAACAGGGGCCATAGCTTGAAATATCTCCATGAATTCCCATAGTATTCATGCTCTGCTTTATAATCCCGTTTAAAATACCAGGCTATAATAAAATTATAATGATATGCAGAGCTATAAAAGTCGTTTTCTTTTTTTATCCTGAAATAAAAAGGGGTAACAAAAAAAGATTCATAATTGGTATAATTATATCTCCCGTAAAAAGGGAAAAAAATTCTTTTTTTAATTGCAGGCTTTTCACTATCCATAATCTGAACAAAAGGCCATGGCAAGTTATAGGATCTTTCTCCACTTTTTTTATTATATCCCCAGGAAAAGAAGGGCCATAAAATAGTTGTTGAGGAAATATCCCTGCTTTTACTCCACTTCTTTCCATATAAAGGGAAGAAGAAAAAGGTATATCTTTCATCATCCCTGAAAAATGTTTTCCTGTAATTTATAAGAAGCAAATATGAATAATTATCATACCAGCCATCCTTTGAATTGTGCGCATATAAAGGAAGAAACCTGAAATCATCCCTGTTAGCGCTTTTCCCCTTCTGAATAAGAGGCCAAAACCAGGCTTTAGCATGATAATCCTTAAAATTATACCTTGTATAAACAGGAACCAGAGACAGCAAACCCCATGCCATGGTCTTCCATGTAAAAAATCCTGAGGGAGGGAAAAACACAAACAAAAGAAATCCGGGAAATAGATAGGGTGAAATTTCATCGTGTCCAAGCTTTCCTTTTACAGTACCCCCAAAGGGAAAAAGAAAAAAATAATTATCCTTTTTGCTGTCACCCTTTCCGTAAAAATAAAACGGGAAAAGCCCTGAGTCATAATCCTTTTTCCCGTCTGAATGTAAATAATCATCTGATGCGTAAAATCCCAAAAATCCCCTGACTTTATCGTAATTTTCATCTTTATACCTTGTGAAAAGAAAAGGCATAAGGGAAGCCTGAAAAGTCCCTTCTTTATAATCCATTCTCATGTAAAATGGTCGAAAAACATTGTTATCACCATGTTGATGGGAAGAAGATTCATAGAGAAACCAGAACCAGTTATAGGAGTTTTTATTGGCGTCATTGTCTGATGCAGCAAGTGAAGAAGAAAAAACCAGGAGCATAAGCGGAATAATCCAGACACTGCTGATTCTTAAAATTAAAATATTTTTTTTAAGCAAACCAGCAATGTTTTTCATTAAAACTCCCTCCATTTTACACACATTATTCTTGTAAATACAGGCTCAAAAGCAAGGATAATTTCAATCAGCATAATACAATTTTATTGACAGAAGGGGCTAATAAATTTAATGTTTTAAACACAGCAATTATTCCATATTATTTTTATATACAATACAAAAATATAAAATATATTCAGGATAACTGATTTAATTATGCTTTTGGAGGAAGCTGACGTGAAAAAAATTATGCCTTTTTTTATTATGCTTTTATTCCTTCTCCCCTTGCAAAGCCAGGAAAAAGAAGAGGAAATTGAACCAAAGAATGAAACTGAATCCTATCAAAATGTTTACACTGAAATAACCCTTGAGGATTTTGAAACAACTGAATATTCCAAAGACAATATCAAGTTCAGAAAAATACGCTATCAGGACGCTAATGCACAAATAAGAGAGCAATTCCCTGCACCATTTAACAATTCGAAAAAATACCTTGGAGTCAAGGTTAAAGGCAAACTTGGAGATTCTTTCCAGGTATTCCTTACAAAGCCCCTTGAAATAAACAAATATGCCCAATCTGTTTCAATCTGGGTTTATGGTAAAAACTTTTCAGGCGATCTTTCTTTCATAGTTCAGGATGCGGAAAATAATACACACAGCCTTTCTCTTGGAAAAACCAACTTTCTTGGATGGAAAAAAATAACTGTAAATCTGGGAAAAAATATTAAACAGCAGGATGCCTTTCTGGAACAGGAAAAGACATTAAAAATACTTTATATTCAGTACAAGCCGGCTAATAAAAGCATACACCCGCAATGGCAATATTTTTACATAGATGACATTACTGCAACTGTAAGGGAAAAATACAAAGACAGCCAAAGCGATGACTGGTAAAAAACTTCAAAAAGCCCGGTTTAATTAAATTATCCATGCCGGGCTTTAAAGCTTTATTAAAACATCATTAAACTAATGTAATTATTTTTTCCTCTTTTGCACAATTAAGGCAATAGCGCAAACCCTCTTTTCTGTTTTTCAAAGGAATATAATGATGATTCAAAGAATTAAGTTCTTTTCCACACCTTAAGCATTTCATATTTTATACCTCCAGGCTTATCTTTTCTAAAAAATACTTGTTTTACAGCTGATTATTCCTGAATAATCCTGAAATAAAACAAACATGGCAAAAACTGCTGTCTTTCTTATTATTTATCGACACAAATGAATCAGGTAATTAAATTCTTTTTAACAAAAAACAATTTGATTAAAACAATCCTTCATAAAAACCTTAAATCAGTTCTAATGAAAAATATAAAAAACTTTCTTTACAGCATAAGGCAGTAATTTAAGATCTGTCATAATTGAACTATATCATCAGGGGGATATTTATGCCTGTCACAGGGAATAAAACTGGTAAAAAAACCAGAAAAAATGCCAGGAAAACAAACCTTTTAAGGTTATATAATCGTATGACAAAGCTCACTTCTGATGCAGTTGATAATGAAATAGTAAAAAGATTCAAAATCCTGATAGATGCAAGTGAAGAGGATCTCCCCAAGATAGAAATAGACACGCTTTTAAATGATCATAATAATATAGACACTCATGCATTCCCTGAGGGGCTTCAGCCCTATGTGAAGCATTATATTTTCATGGTAAAACGTGAAAATAATATAAAAGCAAAGAAAGAAGCTAAAAATGAGAGTTAAAGTAAAACTTTTTGCTTCCTTTAAAGATATTTGTGGTTTTGCGGAAAAAGAGCTTATTGTATCTGAAGCAATTAAGGTGTCGGAAATAGTAGATATGTTAATTAAAAGCAACAGGGAATTTGCTGAAAAAAAAGACACTCTCCTTGTTGCTGTAAATGAAGAATATTGCAGCTTAAATAAAATTCTCCAGGAAGGGGATACCATAGCTCTTTTTCCTCCTGTAAGTGGTGGTTAAAATGAAAGATATTTTTATTCAAAAAGAAGCTGTAAATATTACGGAACTCCTTGCAAAGGGAGCTTCTGACTCCGATGGCTCGGATGTTGTTTTTATTGGCCGTGTGCGAAATAACTCAAGGGATAAAAATGTCACCTTAATTGATTATGAGATTTACCCTGAAATGGCCTTAAAAGAGCTTAATAAAATCGCAGATGAAGCAATAGAAAAATACAGGTTAAACAGATGTATAATTGTTCACAGATATGGCAAAGTTTATCCTGGTGAAACATCAATAGTAATTATAGTTTCCACCCCTCACAGAGCAGAAACATATGCTGGTTCAAGATATATAATTGATGAAATCAAAAAAAGAGTTCCTGTCTGGAAAAAAGAACATTATACTGATGGGTCAGAATGGCTTAGCAACAGAAGCTGATTATTCTACAAAAATTTCTCCGTCCCTTTTCATTATAATAACACCATTCTCATTAAGTTCACGCATTATTTCAACAATATAGTCCCTGCACTCGTCAACTTCTGAAAGCCGTATTGGTCCCATTAAATCCATCTCCCTGATAATATCAGAAGCCCTGTTTTGGCTCATATTACGAAGAAACTTAAACCGCACATCATCATCAGCTCCTTTAAGAGACCTGGCAATCACAGCATCATTGTTTATTTCATCAATAAGTATGCGCATTTCACTATTTGACAGCTTTGTTACATTTTCAAAAACAAATATTCTTTGCATTATTTCTCTGGAAAGGTCAGGAAGAGCAATATCTATATCCTTTAATATATTTTTTTCCTGGGAGCTGCTCATGTGTGCAAGAATACTCATTAAAGAATCAACCCCGCCTTCAATGCCCTTGTCACCCTGGAGTTCCTGAATTTTTTTATACCGTTTTTTCAATGCCCTTCCTACTGCAACAGCTGCTTCTGGTGAAGGGTTCTTCATCTTTGCAAGCTTAACTGCTACAGCCCTGGATTTATCAGCAGAAAGCCCCTTTAAAATCCTGGCAGCCTTTACAGGTTCAATATAGCTAAGGACAAGTGCTATAACTCCAGGCTCCTCATCTCTTAAAAGAGCAAGTGCTTCTGAATCATCAATTTCAGATAAAAATTTAAGGCCTGACTCTGGATCCCTGTTTTCAATACGGGCAATCATTTCATCAGCTTTTTCTACACCAAAGGCATCTACAATCATCTTTCTTGCCCTGTTTATACCACCTTTGGCGGTTTTTGATGATCTCCTAAGCTCAATCATAAATTCGCCTATAAGATCTTCCCTGTCCTCTGTAGAAAGAGTCTGTACTTTTATCATCTCTGCTATAATGGCTTCTATACTTTCTTCATCAAGATGCTTCATAACCTCTGACGCAATTTCAGGGCCCAAAAGCACAAGAAGAGCAGCAGCCCTTTCTGTACCATTTAAATCAAAGATTGACCTCATTCGTTCACCGCTGTTTTAGCTGCTTTTTTCATTTTTTTCATCTTATTGGAAACCTCAAGAGGAGTTATAACAGGCACAGGACATACCTCTGCGCATTTAAGGCAATTGATACATTTATCAAAATCAATTGTTGCTACAAAATCAGTAACAGTTATTGCAGTATCAATATTAGGATTATCCTTATGAACTTCCATACATGCCTTAACACAAAGCTTGCAGCCTATGCATCCCACTGAACAGCCTGATTTCATAATAGCTGGTTTTTCTTCATTTTTACATAATACATAAACCTTGAAATTTTCTTTTACAAGAGTAATAATATCCCTTGGACAGGCTGTTACGCAGTTTCCGCAGCCTGTACACTTCACATCATCAACCACAGGAAGACCATTTTCATTTATATGGATTGCATCAAAGGGACATGACACTTCACAATCACCCAAACCAAGACAGCCAAATTCGCAAACCTTAAATCCTTTCATAAGACCATTGGCTGCAACACAGGTTTTAGGCCCCTGATAAACAAATTTCAGGGAAGTTTCTCTTATTCCTCCATGGCAGGCTACCCTTGCTTTTAAAGGCACTCCGCTTTCAACAGCCTCTACCCCCATTATAGAAGCAATACGTGTCACAGAATCCTGTCCACCAACTGGACAAAGATTTATATCGTATTTTTCCTCCACAATCCTTGTGGCATAAGCAGCGCATCCTGGAAATCCACATGCTCCACAATTCGCTCCTGGAAGCGCATCAGTTACCTTTTCTATTAAAGGATCCCTTTCAACCTTAAGTTTCAGCTTTGCATAGGAAAGAATAACACCAAAAATAAATCCTGTAACAGAAAGCGTTAAAACAGAAGGTAGAATTGAAACAAGCAATTCAGGCATATATACACTCATTTTAAAATTATATTGTCACTTTAATTAAGTACTTGAAAAAAAATAAATATTATGCTATAATAATATTTAAACATGTATTAAATTGTAATAAATACATTCTTTTTATTTACAAGTCTGTAACAAAAGAGTTTTTTCATAGAAACAAGTTACGTAATAAATGCTGATTTTATCAAGTATTTTAAATAAAAAAATATCATAGGCTATTTAATGGAAAGCTTAAAAGACGAATCATATCAAAACGAAATAATAACCGCTGTAAAAAATGAAAGCGATATTATATTTCTATCCTACTCTGCCATAGAAAAGACTGAAGAAAAAATAAAATTCGCTCTTGCAAAAATTCTGGAAAAACACAATCGCATAGATCTTTATACACCGGTTTATTCCTGTGTAAAGGAACTTATTTCAAATGCAACAAAAGCTAATGCAAAAAAAATCCTGCAACTTGAAGGACAGATTAAAGACCTTAATGACACAAAAGATGTTGTTTTAAAAGTAAGGTCAATACTTAATGAAAAGTCTCTTCTTGAATATGGAATCAAGGCAAAAAAATATGGTCTTTCAACCAGAACATACCTGAAAGTGTATAAAAAACACCTTTTTATTGAAGTGATAAATAACATTCCGCTAAGTAAAAGAGAAATAGAAAAAATAAACACCAGGATAAAAAAATCCTCTAAATACGATAATATAGCTGAATTCTTTATGGAAAATCAGGATCCTGAAGCTGAAGGTATGGGTCTGGGTTTATCAATGGTTGTTGTTCTTTTAAAAAATATAAATATAACTCACAGGAACTTTGTGGTTAACACAGATGGAGTAAAGAAAACATACGCTAAAATTCTCTTTCCCCTGTCATAAAAATCAGTCCAGACGCCTGGCTCTTCGCTTTTCAAGGGGATAAACAGTATCTGTTGAATCAATCTCCCCTAATATTTCCTTTCTTGCA
>JBBAGC010000114.1:0-6354 GCA_041655115.1 Spirochaetota bacterium
CAGGTATTATGAAAATTTAATGAGTCTTCTCTCAAAAAACAAAGAGGTTAAAATAGAATATATTCCCAGGCATCAAAATGACAAGGCTAAATTTTTTGCTATACAGGGAAGTGATAAGGGTAAGTAGGTTTATGAAAAGCAGCTGGATTATTCCTGAAATTGACAATATCTCTGTATCAGAAATAGCTCTTGGCACAGGCATAGAAAGAGCTGTTGTTGCAATTTTATATTCAAGGGGATACAGAAGCCAGGAGGATGTTTACAGATTTTTATATCCTGAATTAGCTGATTTACATTCACCTTTTTTAATGAAAGGAATTTACGAGGCACTGACCCTTATTAAAAAACATCTTGAATTGAAAAGTAAAGTTGCAATTTTTGCTGATTCTGATCTTGATGGAATTACATCCCTTACTATTATTTATGATCTGCTTGTAAAGCTTGGCAACACTCCTGTTATAAGGTATCCAAGGAATAAAGAGGGGTATGGTTTAACATGCGACATAATTCAGGAATTTACAGACCAGGGAGTTGATCTTCTTATTACTGTAGATTCAGGAATAAGAGACTTTGAAGAGATTAACATGGCCTCTGATAAAGGAATTGATGTTATAATTACTGATCATCATGAACCTGATGAGGTTGTTCCTGATGCAATAATTGTTAATCCAAAACAGAAGGACTGCCCATATCCATTTAAGGAGCTTGCCGGAGTTGGTGTTACATTCAAATTAGCACATGCTTTGCTTTATAGCTATATAGCTGGTTTTGATAACAGATTTGTAATTACCATAAAGCATGAACAGGGCTATGAATTTTCTTTTTTAATCAATGGATGTGTAACCCATTGCGATGCTGTACGAAACAGCAATCTTATTGAATATGTTTCAGAAAAAATAAATGACAAGGATTTCTTTGTACTTTTTGATGAGGATCCTGAATTTATTAAAATGATTAAGTCGTTTTACATAGATATTAAGGTTAAATATATAAGTGATATTTATAATGGAAAGGATAATTCCGGATCCAGGGATTTATCCTCTGTAATTGATTCAATGATAAAGGAATATGGAATTAATCCTGTTTTTTGTAAAAGCCGCATGGATTTGGCCTGTAAGGTGTTTCTGGAAACCCAGCTTCGCAGTTCTACAAAAGTTTTTTCATTGCTTAAGCACTATCTTGTTCTGGTTTCTCTGGGCACAATAGCTGACATAATGCCTGTTTACAATGAAAACAGGCAGATGATAAAATACGGAATTTCTCTTCTTAGAAGAGGGGAGGGGCACTATGGAATTAACTCTTTATTAAAAAACGAGCAGGTTAACACAAAGAGCATAAGCTGGGGAGTTGCCCCTCTTCTTAATACACCAGGAAGGTTTGGTGAAACTGATTTAACTGTGGAGTTTTTTCTTGAAAATGATGAGGAATCAATAACAGAAATTACAACAGAAATTCAAAAGCTAAACAGAAAAAGAAGGAAAATTGTATCAGAACTAATATGTTCTGCAAAAGAAAGTATTGAAGAGCATGGTTCTGAATTGTATGGAAATCTCTATCTTTATCATAATGATGAAATAATAGATGGCTTGGCTGGTTTAGTAGCAAACAGGATTGCAGATGATTTAAAAAAACCGGTTATTGTTGCAACTGCTATTGATGATAATGGCCTTGTTAAAGGCTCTGGCAGGAGTTATGGAGGATTTGATTTTTTTAAATATGTTGAGCCCTTTTCTGATTCCTTTGAAAAACTGGGTGGTCATGCGCAGGCATTTGGTTTTATAGTAAAAAAAGAAAATCTCCATAAAACTATTATTAAAATAAGTGAACTAATAGGAGATAAAATCGAATCAAACATTAATACTCAAATAGACTGTGTTATAAATATTGATGAAATCAACAACTCTCTTCTTGATAAACTTGAGCTTATTGAACCCTATGGAAAAGAAAATGAAGAACCTCTCTTTTATTCTTCTGATGTAGAGATAAAAACTTTTTCCTCATGTGGAACAGATAACAGGCATGGAAGATACACTTTAAAAAATGGTATAACTGCTATTGGATGGAATATGGCTTCAGAAATGGACAGTATTTATAAGAATAAACAAAGAATTGAAATGATATATAAAATTGAAAGAAACACATATATGAATCGTACAAGCCCGCAAATAATAATTGTAGATATAAAATAAAATGTTTTTTGTAAAAATGGTTTTTCCTGGGAAATAATATTTGACATACCATTATAGAATGTTATTCTATTATAATTTAATATTTTTATGATTAACACGGCAGGATTAAACATGCAAATTGATGTTCAGGAAAGTGACGATATTGTTGTTATTACAGTAAATGGTGATATTGAAATGATGACAATAAAGACATTTAAGCAGATACTTTTTGAAGCTGGCCAAAATATTGATAAGGATATTGAAATAGATTTGACCGAAGTAGACTATATTGATTCATCCGGTGTTGGTGTTCTAATAAGCCTTTTAAAGCTCCAGAACAAGAAAGGTAAATCTTTACGAATTGATAAAGTGAGCTCCAAGGTTCTTAATGTGCTTAAGCTAAGTTCACTTTCTGATGTGTTTAATCTGTAAATGTCTGCTTTGCGGGTTGGCAATGGTTTCGATGTCCACGCCTTTTGTGATGGAAGACCGCTTATTCTTGGTGGCATTAAAATTGACTTTCATAAAGGCCTGGCAGGTCATTCAGACGCGGATGTGCTAATTCATTCAATTATTGATTCTCTGCTTGGTGCTGCTGGTATAGGTGACATAGGAAGGCTGTTCCCTGACTCTGATGAAAAGTTTAAAGATATTAGCAGCCTGATACTTCTTGGTGAAGTATTTAATATTTTTAAAAAACGCAATATAAAAATAATAAATACTGATTCTGTTATAGTTTGTGAAAGACCTAAAATTTCACCCTATATAATCGAGATGCAAAACATAATATCCCATACCCTTGGAAATGAAGTTTTACCTCAGTCAATAGGTATAAAAGGAACAACAGCAGAAAGGCTTGGTTTTATTGGACGTGAAGAGGGGATTGCGGTGTACACTGTTTCACTTATTGAGCTTTAATTTTTTACTGACATCATCTGCATAAAAGAAACCTGATATAATTACCTGTTAAAAATTTATAATGAAAAGGATAAGTATAAGAAAGTATATTAAAGGTATATCCTGTAAATTTTCTAATGAGACATAATGTATCTTATCGGAAGTTGAATATATTATCTATATTTCTATATAATTTATACTTTTTTCATGTTCCATGACTTATTCTCAAATTGTTCTCTTCTAAATCGTTCAGCAAGATCTTTTTCCTGTGCTGATAAAAAGCCCTGTGTAAATGAAATATTAAGGCTTTCCGTATAATTATTTGTTATTGATTCTTTCAGAATTTCAACAGAGTTTTGATTAAATCTATTCCCAAGAATTTCTTTTACTGATGTAATACTTTTAACAGGTTCAGCAAAATCTTTTTCAATAGATTTTTTCTTGTCTATAAGAGCTCTGGCAAAGAGATTTTCATCAATATCAGTGAGTATTGTTCCATGTTGAAGAAGCACCCCCTGTTGCCTTGTTTGAGCACTGCCGGAAATTTTTTTCCCCTGCACAAGAATATCATTAACGGGTTTAAATGAAGCATCTATACCAATGGCTTTTAATGCTTTAATAATAGGCATAATTATTGCTTTAAATGATGATTCCAGATCAAATGGTATGGGACTGTTTTTTAAAGGTGTGATAAAACTGTAGGTAATCTCTGAATCGTGAAGCACAGTACCGCCTCCTGTAATTCTTCTGATTACAGGGATATTATTTTCTGTGCAAAAAGCAATATTGACTGTTTCAGATATTTTCTGGAAATATCCCACTGTTACTGCAGGCACAGCCCAGCTGTATAATCTTAGAGTTGGAATAGACTGTCTTTCTGAAACTGTTTGCAATATTGCCCTGTCTATTCCCATGTTTAATGCTCCTTCCATTGGAGCATCAATTAGAATTCTGAATTTATATTTCACTCTGCCTCTGTTTTAATCTCAAGGTAAACATTCATTGCTCTGTAGGAACTTCTTACCAGGGGGCCGCATAAAGTTTTTTTAATACCTGCTTCCAGGGCATATCTTTCAATTTCCAGAAATTCATCAGGGTGATAATATTTTTCAACATCATAATTATTTTTATGGGATTTTAAATATTGGCCTATTGTAACAATAGAACAGCCTGTGTCAGCCAGCTCATTAAGGGTACTTTTAATATCATTTATTGATTCTCCAAAACCAATCATAAGCCCGGATTTAACATATAGGTTCTTGTTGAATGCGTATTTCAAAAGCTTCATTGAAAGAGCATAATTCCCCAATGGCCTTAGTTTTGAAAATTTATTTTTAACAGTTTCTATATTATGGTTAAGAACATCCGGTTTTGCATCAGAAATAATATCAATTGAAGTTTCCATACTTCCCTTGAAATCAGGCACCAGAAGCTCAACCCCTGTATCTGGCGAGCTTTCTTTAACTCCTTTGCATATAGCGCTGAAAAAGGATGCACCTCCATCCTGCAGGTCATCTCTGGTTACAGAGGTTATAACAGCATATTTTAACTTGAGCCTGGATATGGCTGATATAATATTTTCTGGTTCATGAGGATCAGGTTCTAATGGCATACCTTTTTTAACTGAGCAGTAGCGACAGTTTCTTGTACAGGTATCACCAAGTATTAAAAATGTTGCTGTGCCCTGGTTAAAGCATTCAGCAATATTAGGACATTTTGCTTCAACGCATATTGTATGGAGTTTCCCATCTTTAAGAATTGTTTTAACATTCCCGTAATTTTCTCCACCAGGAATATTGTACTTAATCCATTCAGGAATTCTCTTTACTGATCCCATGTTAAAACAGGCTTCCTGGCAGCAAGTACAGTGTCTACTCTTTTTACAGGAGTTGTTACAGGAGCTGACAGAACAGTTTCAGGGTTGTCATCACACTCCCTGCGTATTTTTACCATAACATCAATAAACCTGTCCAGGGATTCAAGGCTTTCTGTTTCAGTAGGCTCTATCATCATTGCACCACTTATGAGTAATGGAAAGTAAACTGTAGGAGCATGAAATCCATGGTCTAAAATTCTCTTTGCTATTTCATTTGTTGTTATGCCATTGGGTATTCCCTTGTCATTTAAAACAAATTCGTGCATACATATTCTTTCAATTGGGAGATTATATACTTTTTTTAATTTTGCCATAAGGTAATTGGCATTAAGCACAGCAGTTTCAGAAGCTTCTTTTATTCCTTCTGAACCAAGCATTCTTATGTAAATATAGGCCTTTAAATAAACTCCAAAGTTTCCAAAAAAAGAATGAACTCTTCCAATGCTTTCTTCATTGTCAAAGTTTAATTTATATTTATCCTCAATTTTTTCTATCCTGGGAATGGGTAAAAATTTTGCCAGCTTGGCAGTTACTCCCAAAGGCCCGGAGCCAGGTCCCCCTCCCCCATGTGGTGTGGAAAATGTTTTATGCAGATTAATATGCATCATGTCAAATCCCATGTCTTTAAACCGGGTCTTTCCCATGGTAGCATTCAGATTGGCACCATCTCCATAAAAAAGGGAGCCGTTTTCATGAAGCATTTTTGAAATGGTTAAAATATTAATGTCAAAAAGACCAAGTGTATTAGGGCTTGTGAGCATCATTGCTGCTACATTTTCATCAAGCATTCCTTTCAGTTGTTCAATGTCAACATTCCCTTCCTTGTCTGATGGCACTTCCTTTATTTTAAATCCGCACATTGCCACTGTTGCAGGGTTAGTACCATGAGCTGAATCAGGAATAAGGATAGTATCCCTTTTTTCATTTATGCTTTCAAAAAATTTTTTTATTATCATAACACCTGTTAGTTCACCGTGAGACCCGGCTGCAGGTGCTAATGTAAATTGTGAAAAACCGGTAATTCTGCACAGGTAATCTGACAGCTCATACATTATCTGAAAAGCACCCTGTTTGCTGGATTCATCTGACAGAGGATGAAGCCCGGCAAAACCCGGCTTGCGTGAAAGACGCTCATTGATTTTTGGGTTGTATTTCATTGTGCAGCTTCCAAGCGGGTACATGCCATTGTCTACACCAAAATTCATTTTTGAAAGATTATTATAGTGCCTTACAACCTCAGGTTCTGCAACATCAGGAAAGGGATCATCAAGACGAAGGAGTTTGTCAGGTATCTGGATTTCTTCTTCAAAATCAAAATCCGGAATTTTATATTTATTTTGTCCCTTGGTGCTATGCTGGAATATAAGTTTCATAAGTTCACCTTTTTAAAATAATCATAGGTTTCAACCGGCA
>JBBAGC010000115.1:0-6348 GCA_041655115.1 Spirochaetota bacterium
TCTATGTTTAAGTAATCTTGAAAGCCTTCATACATATTCATCATTTCGATTGGCACTTCCCTGTTTTCCCCTGCAATAAGAGTAATTTCATCGCTTACCCCATAATAATTTAAATCATTGTCTTCACCTTCTATATAATATGTTCCAAGCACTACTATTTTTCTTCTTACTCCGGCAGGTACATCAAATTCAACAACTGTATTTATTATATCTCCTTCTTCTTCTTCTTGCGCTACCTCTATCTTTTTATCTATAAGAAGCTGATTATTTGCATCAAAAGCTCCTAGGTGAATTGTCGTAACATAAATATTATATGGCACCACAGGTTGTGCTACAGCTTCTTTTAAAAATAGTGCAACAAATCTATCTATTATAGATTTCTTCTCTACCTTTGCTGTTTTTGCCACAGGGAGATTCCCCAGGTTGATTTTCACTGTTGCTGTATCTGTATCTGTAAAACAGCTTGTGAAAAGAAAAACAGATATTGTGGCTATTGATATTATTATTTTTTTCATCACATGTACCTCAAAATTATACTTATTTTTACAATGTATATTATATACATTCCTTTTTCAAGAAATTATTAGGGTCTTTAAAATTTTTTTTGATCCCCCGTATGCTGCGCATTCGACCCCCTTAATAAAGGGGTTTAAACTTTATCTGCGAATCTGAACCCTGCCTTCTTCTCTATATGTTTTATGAGCCTTATTGAAGTACAGCGAATCTATTATTTACGGTTACCGAGTGTTGACAAAGTCGGTGTATTGAGCGGTTACCGAGTGCCGGCGGAGCCGATGTATTGAGGTAGCTTTAAGCGATATCCAAAAAAATTTAATGTAAAAACGTATATATTTACAGGGATCTGAAAAAGAAAGGAACTTTTATTAATATATTTTTTATGGGAAAAGTTTTGAAATTATTTCTCTGTGTCTTTTGTGCTTCTGTGGCAAAAATATAAATGATTAAAAAGTGGCCAAACCCCCGGCGAAATTAATTTATTTTCTAAAAGAACTCTTGGTCGCCGCCCCCTTAAAGAGGGCTGATTAATTTTTTCTGTATTGAACTTTACCTGGAAATATAGGGGTCAGAGCATGGGCTGTATGGGATTCCTGCATTCGCAGGAATGACAGAAGAAGCAGAAAAAATAAAAGTATTAAATGAAAAATTTAGAGATATGAAAATAACAACGTAAATTTTATTTGACCTTTTTTAAACTTTTAGCTATTATTTATTTATAGGTGATAATTAATGGAGTTAACTTATGGAACTTACACAGGAAAATCTTTTACAAATAGAAAACCACATAAAAGACAATCTTATTTCATGGATGGAAGATACCTCTTTTAAAAGAACGCGTTATTTTAGCGAGCTTGAGCTTGTTGAAAGAATTGTTCGTGTTGAAGAGGAGCTAAAAAGTCAAAGAGAACTCATAATAATCAGCATTGAGCAGATGGAAAAACGCTTTGAGCAGATGGAAAAACGCTTTGAGCAGGTAGATAAACGCTTTGAGCAGATGGATAAACGCTTTGAAGATATACAAAAATACATGGATAAGCGCTTTGAGCAGGTAGATAAACGTTTTGAGCAGGTAGACAAGCGTTTTGAGCAGGTAGACAAGCGTTTTGAGCAAATGGATAAGCGTTTTGATGAAATAAACAAGCGCTTGTTTCAGTTTATGGTATGGTCCTTTGGTTTAACAGTATCTGCTGCAGGTGTAATTATTGCTGTTATGAAGACGTAGTCAGTGTATCGAGGTAACCTTAAGTGATATCTAAAAAAAATTAGTGTAAAAACCTATATACTTACAAGGGTTGAAAAAGAAAGGAATTCCTATTAATATATTAGCTGTGGAGAAATCAAATTATTTTTCTCTGTGTCCTCTGAGCCTCTGTGGTAAAAAAAATGAATGATTAGTCATTGAGACAGGTCGTTTACGGCGAGAAGAAGGGGCTATTCATCATCAAAAAATTTTAACCTGTAACTTATACTTCTTCCGCCTTCTTTATTCTGAATTAAAATTCCCATGTCTCTCAGTTTTGCAAGCTCTCTTTGGGCTGTTGCCCTGCTTACATGGTTTAGCCCGGAATATTTTCGGTTTGTTATTCCTCCTTCAAATCCGTTTGCTCCTGCATCCAGGAGTTTGTTGATCAATTTTTTTTGACGTTTATTAAAATTGTTTTCTTCATATATATTCCAGAAACGACTTTTAAAAGTTATATTGTCAAGAATCAGATTTGAATGATCAATAGCGCGGGATATCATCTTAACAAACCAGACAAGCCATTGGGTAATCTCACCTTTCCCGTGAGTTGCTGAGGCTAGAGCATTATAATAGTCTGATCGTTCATCCATAATTTGTGACGAAAGGCTGTAGTAACGCACAGGTTTTTTTTCATCTTTGGATAAAGCCATTTCGCAGATTGCTCTTGCCAGCCTTCCGTTTCCATCTTCAAAAGGATGAATTGCCACAAACCATAAGTGGGCAATTCCTGCGCAGATAATACCGTCAATACTGCTATTGTTACTGTTGAACCATTTAAGAAACTGTTCCATCTCTTTGTTTATTTTATTAAAAGGGGGAGCTTCATATATTATTTTTTCTTTGCCAATAGGCCCTGTTACTATACGCATAGGGCCATTTTTATCATTCCGGAATTTTCCTGTTGTTATTTTGTGAATACCCGAATACCCGCTCGGGAATAGAGCAGATTGCCATCCGCATAATCTTTCAACTGTCAGCTGATTGTTATAATTAATTGTTGCATCATGTAGTATATCAATAAGCCCTTCAATATGTTTCCCTGGTACACGAGGCAAGCCGGCATTGGAAAGGCCCAGGCGCCTGGCAACAGATGAACGAATTTCATCAGGGTTAAGATTTTCACCTTCAATGGCGGATGTTCTTATGCTTTCTTCAATAAGGGTTTCTGACCTTAGCAGCAGTTCTTCATTAATTTTCAGATTATTTACTCTGGCAAGAAGGGCCCCCTGCTTAAAGCGACATTCCCCAAGGGGATGCATCAATTTTGAGCTATCCCAGGAAAATTTTGGCCATGTAGAACTTTGCCAGATATAGGATTTATTGTGAATCATATAATTATCCTAATTGAATCAAAATTTGAGTCAAATATACATGTTATTTGACTCATTGTCAATGATTAACCTGGTTGAAATGGCAAATTGTTCTTATCCCTTTAAATTAGTAAAAGGCAGGCAGAAGGCCAGATAAGCCCTTTGTTGAAAGGGTTAGGGAATGGGGTCTTGAGGGGTCAGAGCCGGGGAGAGGTCTTTTAAATTGCAAAAATAACCTAATCCTGTATTTCAATTAAAATTATTAAAAATCAAAATCGACAGCGTCTGAATTAATACGTGCAAATTTGAATTCTAATTCAATTTGATAGGAACCATCATTAAGATCATCACCATAATAAATAAGTTCTTCATTAGAACCTTTATATATTACCTCAAAATCATTTTCATAACCAAATTTAAGAATATAATTGGAAACTCCATAAAGCCTGTCCCATTTAATTACTACATAGTCATCTCCAGGCTCCCCTTCATACCAGAAATTAATTTCGTATATATACGACCATCCCCCAAGAATATTTGTTAAGTATTCCATTTGAACTTCTACTTCTTCTATATCACCAGCAGTTAAATTTAATGGGACACTGCAACCATAAAATTCAGCAAAGTTTTCGGTTTGTTCCTCCTGCTCCCCAAGCACTACAATTCTAATTCCACTCCTTGCAGGCACATCAAATTCAACATAAGTATTCATTGAGCCAGAAGATACAGGTGTCGCTTTTATTCTTTTCTTTGCTAAAAGCTTATTATTCTCATCAAAAGCTCCCAGGTGAACCACAGTAATGCCGAGCCACTCTGGAACCTCCTGTGCTACAGCTTCCTTTGCAAAGATCATTAAAAATCTGTCTATTAGTGATTTCTTCTCTACCTTTGCCACAGGGAGATTCCCAAGGTTAATCCGCACTGTTGCTGTATCTGAATCTGTAAAGCAGCCTGTAAAAAGAAACACAGATGCTGCAGCTATTGATATTATTATCTTTTTCATAAAATCACCTCAAAAAATTTGCAATATTTAAAAATTAATATATATTAGTAATGTATATTAAACAAGAGCAATTACAATTAAAATAGTTTAAATATTCATTTTTTTATGTTTAATTATTGAAATAATTTTAAACTATTCTATAATTGAATTGTGATAATTTTTTAACAGGAGCTCCAAGGATGAAAACTATAAAAATAGCTTTATCAGCTTTATTTATTTTATTTTTCAGCATTTCCCTTTTTGCTGAAATTAAGGCACTAAGTGTTTCAGGCACTGTAGCATACAGGGATGGCAGAAACTGGATTCCCTTAAAGGTGAATCAGGTTCTTAAAGAGGGCACCAGAATTAGTACAGGAGCTAATTCTTCTGCTGAAATCCGCCTTAACAGGCTTAATCATACTATTACAGTTAAGCCCCTTTCAATGATTCAGGTGTTTAGCAGCGAATCCGCTGTTGAAACAGATACACATATAGGTCTTAAACGCGGTGGTGTAAATGCCAGGGTTCCAAGGGACAGCAATGTTAAAACCGTGTTCAAGGTTTCCACTCCAGTTGCTACTTCCTCTGTGCGGGGCACAGAGCAGAATGTGGGATATGGTGCTGGTTCAGGCATGACAGTTGAAGTTGTGAGCGGTAAAATTGAGGCGCAAAACAGGCTTGGCAAAAGCAACAGCATTGCAGGCAGGCAAAAATTTTCTCAGGAAAAGGGCAAGGGTAAGCCGGGACATATTTTAAGCGGTGTTCAAAGCAATTCCTTTGCATCTGTGCACGGAAATGGCCTTACACCTGATGAACTTGAAACAGGCCTTTTTACAGGCGCAGATCAGACCGGATCAGCAGATGGAGATACTGGGGTTCTTGGCAGCCAGGCAGGCTCTGCTGAAAGTACTGTGACTGTACCTGTTAATATAATTTGGGATGGGAAATAAAAAATATTACTAATTAATACAGGGATAAATTATTATGAAAAATATTGCAGGAATTTTAATACTGTTTTTGTCACTTTTTATTTTTTCAACAGCACCAGCACAGGATATTAGCCAGCTGAATTTTATTCACTCCCTTGACAGCCAGGCAATAGCTACATACGGCGATGCTGTTAAGCTTTTTGCAGTATCTACAGGTGCAAGGGCTGGAAATTTTGCATCTGAATCTGCCTTCCTGGAAGAGCAGGGGCTTGCCCTTAAATACAATGAAGATAAATCCCTTTCAAGGGGAATGGCTGCCTTAATGACAGCCAGGTATCTTAATTTAAAGGGAAGTTTTATGTATCTTATTTTTAAATCTGAAAGATACGCTTACAGGGCATGTGTTGCTGATTCTCTTATGCCTGGTGATGCCAGTGAATTTGACAAGCTTAGCGGACCTGAACTTCTTGAGCTTATGTCGCTCATAAACGATAAAAAAGGTGAATAATAATGAAAAAAATATATCTGTTATTTTTTATAGTTTTTTTAGCAACAGGACTTTTTGCCCAGGGTGTTGGGGCAGATGAAGATCGCTTCTTTTATGGAGAAGGCTCCAGTGAAGACATGACTCTGCTTGTACCTGATACATCCTATAAAACCAAAGGCGTTCAGTATGGCGCAATTTTAAGCCCCATATTTACCTATGAAAAGCAAGGTGAACATGGTCTTGCCTCAACTGTACTCAATGCCCGTATTTGGGGTAAGGCAACTCTCTGGAGCAACAGCTTTATTTATCTGCGTGGAAAAAACTCCTATTTGGCTGTAATTGATGATGCTGGTTCTGAATACTCTGGTGTTGAAAACAAAAATGTTCTGGATCTTGACCTTGCCTATTTTTCCCAAACAACAGATTCGGGAAATCTGGTTTTTTCTTTGGGAAGGAAGTATTTTAATATTGGAACAGGTGTTGTTTTAAATGGAAGGGGTGATGGCGGGGAGCTTCTTTACTTTTCCAGGTTTGTTGATGTCAAGGTTTTTGGGCTTTACACAGGTCTTCTTTTAAAGGATAATAATCCCTATAGTTTAAGTTCCAGGGATATAGCTGATGGATCTGAAAGGGTTTTTGCAGGCGGGCAGATCGCTACATCTGCAGCAAACCAGAACTTCTATGCCTTTGGCATGGCTCAAATAGACCTGGCAGATGAAGATGCAGGATCTAAATCCAGGTATAATTCCCAGTATTATGGAGCTGGATTAAACGGTGTTTTCCTTAAAGACTTTTTCTATTACGGTGAATTTATATATGAAACAGGTAAAAGCTACTTAGATTCAAATGAAAAATCCTCAATTGCTGCTTTTGCTGTA
>JBBAGC010000116.1:0-6315 GCA_041655115.1 Spirochaetota bacterium
GCACTGGGTGTACACAAAACTATTGAGGTTCTTAAAAATCAGACTGATGATCAGGATGGGATTTCATTAAAAATGAATGATATTGCACAGCATCAGGCAGCTGCTCTTGAAGAGATTTCATCATCACTTGAAGAGCTTTCTGCAAACTCCAATTCCATAAATGAAATCGCAGTTAATCTTTATCAGGAACTTGAAATTACTGTTGAGAGTGTTAATGACCTTAAATCAGTTAATGACAGGGTTCAGCTAAGCTCGGATGAAATTTCTGTTTCAATTGGTGACATTACTGGATATTCAAAAGAGACCAGAAATTATGTGTCTGATACTCACAATAAATTTGAAACTTTAAAGGCAAAAAGTGAGGAAATGTCTGATTTTATTCAGATAATCAATGATATTGCTGATAAGGTGAATCTTTTATCTCTTAATGCTTCAATCGAGGCAGCCAGGGCAGGTGATGCGGGTAGAGGTTTTGCTGTAGTTGCAGATGAGATTTCCAAGCTTGCAGAGGCTACAGCTATTAATTCAAAAGAGATCGAACGGATAATTTTTGATAACAACAAATTGATAGAAGAGAGCGGTGAGTCAATAGCAGGAACATCTGCAACAATGGTTAAACTTGATAATTCTATTAAAAAAATAGAAAAGGAGATTATTGAGGTTAGGAATTTTATAGATGATATAGGCACAACAATAAAAACTATCAAAAATCTTAATTTAAGGATTCATGATTCAGGTAAAGTTATAGAAAATTCAACAAATGAACAGAGGATAGCTACAGGTGAATCGAGTAAAACAGTAATGGATATTACAACCTCTGCACAGGATCTTGTGCACATATCTATGAAAATATCAGAATCATCAAAAGCAATTGGCAGGATATCGGGTGAACTTGATCAGCTTACTCATAAAATGGTGGATGATGAAAGCTGATAAATAAAATATTAAAGAGCGACTGGTAAGCCTGGTTTCGTTAGTAAAATATTAAAAAAAAGAGGGACGTAATAAACGCCCCTCTTTTTTTTAATTAAGGCTAAATTTATGCTTCTTTTGAAAGGTTTTTTGAAACCTTATATGCTACTCTCTTTAAAGCTGGTATGCCTAAAGTGAATGTTGACAATAGAGCATAAACATTTTTTGTTGATTCAACCTGAGTAACAGGTACCAATTCAGGATTAAGTGGCAGTCCGTATTTTTCAGGATTTTCTTTGAGAACTGTTATTACTCTTAGTCCGCTATACTGTTCAAGCCCATAAACGCTGGCATTTGGGAAACCATCAGCCTTAAGCTCCTTAACTCTCTTAAGGGCTAATTTGACCATTGCGGGTCTTTCTCCAAAAAGCAGACAATCTGTTGGACAAGTAACAACACATGCCGGGATTTCCCTTTCATTGATCATGCACGCGTTACATTTGTTAGCTTTGTCCCGTGTTATCATTTTTTTACCAACGTCATTGGTATGAGAAATTTCGCTTACTTCAGGTACTCCGTATACGCAGGCATTAACACATGCTCCGCATCCAATACATTTTTCCTGATCAATAATTTTCCAGCCATCCTTTTCGTATATGGCTTTTTCCGGGCATACTCTTAGACAGTTAGCTTCTATGCAATGATAGCATTTTTTATGCATAATTGTCCATACGGGTTTGTCCGGAATGGTTCTGTCAACCGGAAAGAATACAACGTGGTTCCACGTAATTGCTGAAAGTTTGGCAGGATTGGTATATTCCGTACTGCCAAAAAAACTGGTTTCTTCTGCTGGAAGCCCGTTCCACTGCTTGCATGCAACCTGGCAGGCGCGACATCCCAGACATTTTGAAGTATCAACATAAAAAGCTTTATCAGACATTTCCTACCCCCTTACGCCTTCTCAATATTTACCAGAAATGCTTTGAATTCCGGTATGCCAGTATTTGGATCGCCAATGTGCGGTGTGAGCATGTTACATGAGTCTCCTGAAGATGCACATCCGGATCCGAAATGCCAGATGATCCCGACCATTTCAATAAGCTTTCCATTAACTTTCATGGCCTGGATTCTTTCAGTAACAAGGGCGTAAGCATTAAGTTCTCCTCTTGGAGAATTTATTTTGACCCTGTCTCCATTTTTAATCTTTTTTGATTCAGCAAGAGTAGGGCTTATTTCACAGAACATGTCTGGCACAAGCTCATTTAACCATGAAGTGTTTCTTGTCATGGCTCCGGCCTGCCAGTGTTCAACAACCCTGTAGGAAGTAGCTATGTAAGGATATTTTGAAACAGTTCCATGTCCTTTTTGTGAAAGAGCGGAAATAGATACTGTTGGGTTAAACTGTTGTGAGCTAAAGTTGTTCTTAGCTGGTGTTTCAAAAGGCTCATAGTGTTCAGGTAATGGGCCATCTGTAAGTGATGGAGCAAAAATATTTGCAAATCCTTCAGGAACCATAATGAAAGGATGTTTTTCACCAGGTCCGCCTCCGCCATCAGGAACATCTCCAACCCATTTTTTGCCATCCCACTTGATAACAGCTTTTTTGGGATTCCATGGTTCTCCCCTGGTGTTAACGCTTGCTCTGTTGTAAATAATTCTCCTGTTTACAGGCCAGCACCATGCCCATTCAGGGTACATTTCAAGCTTATTGGAAGCATCTTTTGGTCCCCTGTTAGCCATCTGGTTTCCTTTTTCAGTATAGCTTCCAGCATAGATCCAGCAACCAGATGCAGTAGAACCATCGTCTTTAAGCTTAACAAATGTATCAAGCTGTTTGCCTCGTTTGCCATCAGGTCCAATTTCATAGCCGTTTATTTCTTTTGCAACAAGATGAGGGTCACATTCGTGATCATCTGGGCTGTGCTTGAACATCCAGTTTGCCTTTAAAATTGGATCAGGAAGAGCTGTTTTTTTACCAGCTTTAACATCATCTTCATAGAGTTTTTTTACTCTTGTGAAAAGTCCATCTACAAGATCCAGGTCTGAAATTGCATCACCTTCCGGATGTTGCGCAAGGTATCTCCACTGTGCCCATCTGCCTGAGTTTGAAACGCTTCCTTCTTTTTCTACGGATGCTGCCATTGGCAGAAGGAAAACTTCTGTTTTTATATTTTTAGGATTTACCCCTGGAGCTTTCCAGAATATTGAAGTATCTGTTTCAAATATGTCAGCACAGACCAACCAGTCAAGCTTTGCAAGAGCTGCAGAAACTATGTTTGAGTTAGGTGCACCAACAACAGGGTTTGTACCCATCATTATAGCGCCTTTATGCTCTCCATTGTACATGTCTTCAAAAAGAGCAGGCAATGGTGTTGGCTTATGCGCTTTTGGGAGTAAGTCATAGCAAAAATCATTTTCCTTTGTAGCGTTTTCTCCAAACCAGGCTTTGAGCATGCTTATAAGATATTTAGGTCTGTTTTGCCACCAGTTCACACTCATTGGATCATTGGAAAGAGGTGTGTGATTTTTAATATAGGTTTCAAGGTTTATATCTTTGCCCATTACAGGTGCAGGATTATAACCTGGTAAAATATGCCATAAAAGAGCGTGGTCAGTTGAACCCTGAACATTTGCTTCTCCTCTTAGAGCATTGATTCCACCACCTGCCATTCCCATGTTACCCATTAATAGTTGAAGAATGGAATAACACCGGATGTTTTGAACTCCTACTGTGTGCTGGGTTGTACCCATTGCATACATGATTGTTGCTACTCTGTCAGGCTTATGTGTTGAACAGAATAGTTCAGCAACTTTCTGAAAGGACTCAACAGGACATCCTGTTATATCACTTACTTTTTCAGGTGTGTATCTCTGGAAATGCTTTTTCATAAGCTGGTAAACGCAATTTGGATCCTGAAGGGTTTTATCCTTTCTGGGAATTCCCTTGTCATCAACCTGGTATTTCCATGTGTCAGTTGAATATTTTCGGCTTTCTTTGTTATATCCGCTAAAAAGACCGTCGTTAAATCCATATTTTGGATTAATAAGACAGGTAGCATTTGTGTACTCAACAACATATTCCTTTTGAATCAGGTCATTTTGAAGAGCATAGTTTATTATACCATTGAGGAATGCTATATCTGTCCCTGGTCTGATTGGAGCGTAAAGATCTGCCAAAGAGGTTGTTCTTGTAATACGGGGATCAACACTGATTAGCTTTCCACCCTTTTCCCGTGCTTTTTGAACATATTTAAAGGATATAGGATGATTTTCAGCAGCATTACTTCCCATAATAAGGATTACGTCAGAAAACTGGATATCATTCCAGTGGTTTGTCATTGCACCACGACCAAAAGTAGACGCCAAACTGGCGACAGTTGCGCTGTGTCAAATCCGGGCCTGGTGTTCAATGTTAGTAATACCCATAAGTCGTGCGAATTTTGACCATGCATAACATTCTTCATTATCAAGCGCTGCACCACCAAGACCAACAAGTCCTGCAGTTCTGTTTACAGGCTGATTTTTTACTTTTTCAACAAAGGTTTTGTCACGGACGTCTTTGATTCTTTCAGAGATCATTTTAAAGGCCTGATCCCATGTGATTTCTTCAAATTCGCTTCCGCCTGGTTTACGGTACTGCACTTTGCTTAAGCGCCTTTTGTAAGGATTAACAGCAAGCTGGTAAATAGATGCGCCTTTTGAACAAAGACTGCCTCTGTTTATTGGATGGTCTGGATCACCTTCGATATTTATGATCTTACCATCCCTTACGGAGACAATCAGGCTGCATCCTACTCCACAATAGGGGCAGATTGTTGTGGTTTCTTTTGCCCCTTTAAGCTTTTCATAGGGTTTACAGCCAGTTAGGAAAGAGGTTCCCCCTAAAAATGCCCCGGCAGCTGTCGCACCAGACAGCTGCAGAAAATTTCTTCTGGTAACAGGCATAAGTATCCTCCTGGATAGTTTTGTGTTGTTTAAAGTTTTTTTTAGAGTCTTTATATATATTTATGTTAATTTTATCCTGTTGAACTGGTATGTCAAATTAATTTTAATAAATCCAGCTTATTCTTTGTTCTAAAACCAGACAGGGCTTTATCCTGAATATTTCTTTAGAAATTTTTTTTCTGCATCATTAGTGCCAATAAGGATAATTTCATTACTGCTTTGTAAAGGGACGTTGGGATCAGGATTAACAATGGTTTTGCCCTGATGCTTTATAGCTACAACTGTGCATCCTGTTTCCTGCCTTATTTTCGATTGAGCAAGGGTTTTTCCATGTAATCCTGCTGGAACAGAAAGGTTGAAAATATCAAGCCCTTCTGCAAGCATAACAATATTGGAGCTTTGAAAGAAGTTAAAAATAGTATTAGCACCCAGGGTTGCAAAGGACATTACAAAATCTGCTCCAGCACGGTGCAAAGTGGAAACATTTCGTTCTGCATTAGCCCTGCTTATTATTTGTACATCAGGGCGCAGACTTCTGCAGTATTTTGTGAGATAGATGTTTGTGGCATCATCATGAGTGGTTACAATAACAGCAGGAGTGGATTCTATGCCTGCTTTGTTTAAAGTACTTATGTCAGCTGCGCTCCCAATAACAGCAGTATGCTCATTGTAAATTTTAGAAGGATTCTTTTCTACTATAATATATTCCATATTTCTTTTTTCAAAAGAGCGGGCAACAGCACTTCCTACACGGCCAGATCCTATAATGATTACAGGTTCAGGAGAAACCTGATATATGCACATTGTTTCTTCATAGCTATTAATCTGCTCCTCAGAGCCTGCAAGAACAAGCACTGTGGCTGGTGTTATTATGGTATCAGGAGTTGGAATCTGAAATTTTCCCCTGTCCCATATACCAACAATTGTTACACTTAGGTATTCTCTTATTTTGCTTTCACGAATTGTTTTTCCTGCAAGAGGAGTTTTAAGTGCAGGAGCTTCAGCTATAAGGAGTTCATCAAAACGGCCTATAATATTTGCTCTGCTTCCACTGCTTATTGCCCTGCGCGCAAGGGAGCTGCCTAACATATCAGCAACCTGAAGAACAAGATTTGCTCCTGCCATTGTAAGAATATCAACTGAATCTTTTGAATCAGCTGTGGTAATAATAGGTACTTTTTCGTTAACTTCTCTGACAGTAAAGGTTATATTGGTATTTACCTCATCGCTTCCTGCTGCTACAACAAGTGCAGACTGTTGTACGCGCATTTTTTCATAAGTTAAGGGATCATCAATGTTTCCAAGCGCTGTTTTGTAGCCAAGGTCATATAGTTCAAGAGCCCGATAAATATCTTCAACTATAAGAACGTAGGGATGCATGTGGTCTTTGAGTTTATCAATAAGTGCAGCAGTAATCTGATTGAATTCAGTAATAATTACGTGTCCTTTAATATTATG
>JBBAGC010000117.1:0-6301 GCA_041655115.1 Spirochaetota bacterium
ACTCTTTAACCACTGCTTCAATACAGCTAAAAGCAACCTCTGTTCTAAGGGTAACTTCTATAATATTAACATTTTTTTTTACCAGCAATTCCGCTGTTTTTAAAGCAGAATCAACACTGTTAAAAACACATACTGGCACAACCTTTACTGCTGCAAGAGTTTCCTTAAATTTCATAGTATCACCTGCTCCTCTTTTTTTATACAATCGGTAAAAAAAATTATACCTGTAAAATAAAAAAACTGCCATTTAAGGCAGCTCTTTTAAAAAACTCAGTTTTTATAAAAACATTAATCAATTCTTGGATATGAAAGCTCAATGCGATTCCCATCTGGATCAAGAATAACTACCCTTTGCCCCTTTCTAAGATTTTCCGGACCGGAAACTATCTCAATCCCCTCTTCTTTAATATCATCTATTACATCATCAAAATCTTCTTCATCAACAAAAAAAGATACACAGACTCCTGTATCTGCACCTGCTTCATACCCTTCAATTTCTTCAAGAGCCAGCATTATATCACCCATCTTTAAAAAAGCCTGTCCTGCAGTGCTTATATTATCAACTATTTCAAAATCAAAAAATTCTTTATAAAACTCCACGCTCCTGTCCAGGTCAGCAACAGTAATTCCTATATAATTTACGCTTTCAATAACAATCATTTTAACCTCATCAATTCCCTTTATTATCTCAATGTTCAACAAAAAAAATTTACAATAATACTGTTACAGGTGTCAATAATATATTATTTTAAAATAAAATATTTTTTTATTCAACAGTAACACTCTTTGTCAGATTTCTGGGCTGATCAACATCGCATCCCCTTAAAACAGCAATATGGTAAGAAATAAGCTGTAGTGGTATTACTGCAAGAATTGGCACAAGCGCCCTGTGTAAATCGGGAATATATATAACATGATCTGCATAACCTGCTATTTCCTTATCCCCTTCTGTGGCAATTGCAATAATTTTGCCCTTTCGTGCACGCACCTCTTCCATATTACTTACAATCTTGCTGTATATTTCATCTTTTGGAGCAATGAAAACAACAGGCATATTCTTATCTATTAAAGCAATTGGACCATGCTTCATCTCTGCTGCAGGATAGCCCTCTGCGTGAATATAGGAAACCTCTTTTAATTTAAGAGCACCCTCAAGTGCAACAGGGAAATTCACTCCTCTTCCAAGGTAAAGAAAATTTGTACTTTTATAATAAATTTCACCAATCTCTTTTATGGCATTGCTGCTTTCCAGAACTCTGCTTATAGCTTCCGGGAGTTTTTCAAGATCTGCCAGAATAGAAACAGCTTCAGTAAAGGACATATCCCTTCGCCTGGCCAAAAGCAGGGTAAAAAGAACAATCACAGTTATCTGTGAAGTAAAAGCTTTTGTTGAAGCCAATCCTATTTCAGGGCCTGCGTGTATATGTATTCCGCCATCAGACTCCCTTGCTATTGTACTCCCTACAACATTTGTAATGCCCAGCACCCTGATCCCCTTTGCCTTTGCCTCCCAGATAGCAGCAAGAGTATCAGCTGTTTCCCCTGACTGGCTTATAGCAATAACCAGATCGCCCTTTTTTAAAACAGGCTTTCTATACCTGAATTCGCTTGCATATTCAACCTCAACAGGGATACGGGCGTATTCCTCAACAAGGTATTCAGCCACAAGCCCTGCATGCCAGGATGTTCCGCAAGCTATAAATATAATTCTCTCAATTGCATCAATGTCTTCATTCTTAAGCTTTAGCCCGTCAAGCCTCACATTTCCTTCCTCAAGAAGCAAACGCCCTCTAAATGCATTATAAACAGAGTCCGGCTGTTCAAAAATCTCCTTAAGCATAAAATGATCAAACCCGTGCTTGTTTATAGCCTCAATCTCCCAGTCAACAGATTCAACCTCTTTGAGAATTCCGTTTTTATCCAGATCATAGGTTGTATAGCTGTCAGCTCTTATTTCAGCAATTTCACCATCTGCAAAATAAACCACATCCCTTGTGTGTTCAACAATGGCACTTACATCCGAGGCTAAGAACATCTCATTCTCTCCTATTCCAAGAATAAGAGAGCTCCCTTTCCTGGCTGCAACAAGCAGACCCGGCTCTTTTTTTGACATTACCACTATTCCATAAGCGCCTTCAACATGCCTAAGCGCTTTTGCCAATGCATCAATAAGTGGCAATTCCTTATAATAATGTTCAATAAGATGAACAACCACCTCTGTATCAGTCTCGCTTTTAAAAACATGGCCTCTGCCTATGAGAACCTGTTTCAAATCCTTATAGTTTTCTATTATACCATTGTGTATTAAGGCAATATCCCCTGTGCAGTCAGTATGGGGATGAGAGTTTATGTCAGATGGCTCCCCATGCGTAGCCCATCGTGTATGTCCCATACCTGTTGTGCAATCAGCAAATTTTTCATAATCCATGGCAGATTCAAGCATGGAAATTTTCCCGCTCTTTTTTTCCACATGAATTGAACCTTCGCAAAGAAGCGCAACACCTGAAGAATCATAACCTCTGTACTCTAACCGTTTTAACGAATTAAACACAACATCAACAGCCTTTTTATGCCCTACATAACCTACAATACCACACATATAAATCCTTCTTGTAATTAATTTTTTTTTACTTAAACAAACCATTTACCACGCTATTTTCACCTAAGTAACTAATGTACAAATAAATAAAGAATTAATAAAGCAAAAAAAAAAATTTATTCACTGCTCATAAAATATTTTAGAAAAAGCACTAATTTAACCCTTATTTTTATAATCCTGTTGACAAACCGCATAACAGAGGCTATAATGGGTGAAATCTGTTCTATTATATGATTAAATATGAACAGAATTAAAAAAAGAGGAGGATAAATATGAAATACGCAAAATTATTGCTTATGTGCTTTTTTTCCACTCTAATCATATCCGGATGCGGGGTTAGTGTAATCCCGGAAATGACGGAATGCATGCAGGCTCATGGTTCGCTTGATGCATATAGAGCCGTAATTCAAAAGTACGCATCACCAGAGATGCAAAAGACTATCTCTGTGTGCTGTACATTAGCTGACGCCAGAGTAATTGCCTCTGAGAAAAAGGACGGTATTATTTACTACTGGGAAGAGGGGATGATCCATGAAGCAGCTTATATACTCCCATCTGAAATGATGCAGGTAATAAAAGTAGGATGGAAGGATAAGCAGATTGTCTACTTTGAAATTTTAGGGCCTATGAAGATGTATGAAGAAAAATATATAAAATCTGAAAGCGCAAAAGCAGAAGAAGTCAGAATAACCAGATAAAATTGCCTTCTGATTAAAAAACTTTTTTTATCTGCGGGTAATTCAAAAATTACTCTGCAGGTAAAAATTTTGTGTTAAATTAGAAGGCTGGCCGGAATCTATATGTTTTTTTAAATAACTTTTGTTTTTTTAAAAATTGCTTATAAAACAATCAATAAAATGAAAGATAACACATTTTTAATGTTATTGACTTATCATTTCTAAATATTTAAACTACCTTCATAATAGAAATAGTTATTTCTATAACTACATCTTTTTTCAACTAAAATTATCATTTTATCTAATCAGGCATAACATGGAAAAAACTTCAATTACCATACTCCTTGTAGAGGATGAAATCATTACAGCCAGGGCAAAGCAGAAAACCCTTTTCAAAATGGGTTATAATGTAATCATCTGCAATTCAGGCGAACAAGCTATTGAAAAAATAACTGAATCTGGTTTAAATTTCGACCTGATATTGATGGACATTGAATTGGGGAGCGGACTTGACGGCATTAAGTCCGCTGAATTGATTTTAAAAAATAAGGATATCCCTATAATTTTCCTCACAGCTCACACTGGAGGTGATATAATAGAAAGAATTGAAAAAATCACTTCATATGGATATGTACCCAAATCAGCTGATATTTCAATCCTTGATACTACAATTAGAATAGCTATTAAACTCTTCAATGCATATAAAAACATCAGCCAGAGAGAAAAAACAATATCAGCACTTACAAGAGCAATTGAACAGACTCCTGTTTCCATTGTTATCACAGATATAAATGGAAATATTGAATATGTTAATCCCAAATTTACCAAGCTTACAGGCTACTCATTTGAAGAGTTAAAAGGGAAAAATCCCCGTATTCTTAAATCGAAAAAAAATTCTCCAGAAGATTACAAAAAATTATGGAAAACCATAACAAAAGGAAAAACCTGGACAGGTGAATTTTGCAACCTAAAGAAAAACAAAGAACCCTATTGGGAATCAGCTTCAATCTCTCCTGTATTTAATGATGAAAACATTATCACTCATTTTATTGGCGTTAAAGAGGATATAACATACCGTAAAAAAGCTGAAATAAAACTCTTTAAACTGGCTCAACAAAAAGAGAACCTGATGCAGGAACTCCAACATGAAAGAAATCTGCTTGAAAAAAGCGCTAAACATTTCAGAGATCTTATTGAAAACTCTGTGGATCTTATTACTATCCTTTGTGATGATGGGGATATTCTATATCAAAGCCCCTCTGTTAAATCTCTCCTGGGGTATGATGAATCAGAAATGATAGGCAATAATATAGCCTCTTATATTCAAAAAGATGATATTCAATTTTTCTTTGATAAATTAAAAAATATTCCTAAACATGAAGATTTAATTGATATTGAGTTTAACATACAAAAAAAAGATAAAAGCTGGATAATTTTAGAATCTAAAATGAGACTTGTCCCCCAATTGAATAATCCCGGTTTTACAATTATCATAAACTCCAGAGACGTAACAGATAACAGAAATCTGATGAAAGAAATAATTCAGGCAAAAGATATTGCAGAAGCATCTAACAAATCAAAAGATATTTTTCTGGCCAGTATGAGCCATGAACTTAAAACACCTTTAAACTCTCTGCTTGGGTATTGCAGATTAATGGAAATGCAGAAGGCAGGCTCTTTGAATCCCAAGCAGCTGGAATTTTTAACAATAATACAGGATAGTGGAAATCATCTCCTTAATCTTATAACAAATATTCTTCATATATCCTCCATAGAGGCAGGTAAAATTATTCTTGAACGCCAAAAAATATTTATAACAGATTTCATAAAGCGATTCAAAGACTCTATTAAAATCATTGCAGAAAAAAAAGGAGTTAATTTAATCTTTAATATTGACCCTGATTCAGGGATTTTATATGCAGACAAAATAAGGCTTAAACAAATCCTTTATAATCTTATTTCAAATGCAATTAAATTTACCGACAAAGGTAAAAGAGCAGGCCTTGATATTAAAGGGATAAATGAATATATTGAAATAAAAATATGGGATGAGGGATGCGGGATCCCGGATGAATATATTGAAAAAATATACACCCCTTTTGAGCAGGCAAGGAATGAATCATCAGTCAAAAATCAGGGAATAGGGTTAGGCTTATCAATAACAAAAAAACTTATAGATCTTCATGATGGTGAAATAGATTTAAAAAGCAGTCCTGGAAAAGGAAGTATATTTAGAGTACTTTTGCCAGGAAGAACCCCATTACAATAATTTATAATTAAAAGGATATAATTATGTCATTGCTTAATTCAAAAAAAATACTCATAGCTGAAGATGATGAAAATTCCGCATTAATGCTAAAAGAACTTTTATCATCGTCAGGTTATAAAGTTGTTCTTGCAAAAAACGGTATTGAAGCGCTGGCTGCGTTTGAAAAAGAACACTTTCCCCTTGTTATTACAGATATAGAAATGCCCCATATGGACGGTAAAGATCTTATAGATAAAGTCAGCCAGGGAGACATCCCTCCCATAATAATTGTAACAACTGCTTACCATGAATATAAACTTGTTATAGATGTGATGAAAAAAGGAGCTTCTGAATATCTTGTAAAACCTCTAAACCTTGATGAAGTTCTTTTTAAGGTAAACCGTGGCTTTGAAACATATGAAATGAAAAAATCATCTATTATGCTTGAAAGAGAAAAAACAATCCGCCTTGAAAACCAGCTTGAGTGGTACCGCTTTGCTGATACAACAAAGTTTAAAAATGACAGAGGTTTTGACAACAACCTCTTTACCAGCTTTCATACAGCTTTTAATCAGGGCGGAGGATTTGGAGTGCTTGTATCCCTTTTAAACATAGTTGAATCATCTGCAAAAAAAGAGGGTGATAACTATATAATAAAAGGTGAGCTCTTTGACCTTGTGAAAAGCAATAACCGCCTTGCTCAAAAAGCATTAGATACATTTGGCGAAATACATAAGATAATGGAAAAAGATCCTGAGCTGACTCCTGTTACAGGCA
>JBBAGC010000118.1:0-6259 GCA_041655115.1 Spirochaetota bacterium
AAGATGCCGCGGCAAACGGAATCTGCTAAAAAGCAAGTATGGGAAAAAATATTTCATAGAATCTGTGCAGATGTGTCAGGAAAAATATAATTTTGAACTTATTGCTGCTGAAACTGTTGCAAACCATATTCATCTTATTATAAGAACCCTGGAAGATAGTGAAACCATTTCACTTATAATGCAATATATAAAAGCACGCATGGCTGAAAAATATAATCGAGGCACAGGTGAAACAGGACCTTTCTGGAATGAAAGGTTTGGATCAACAATAATTGAGGAATCTGAAAATCCTGAAGAATATCTCCTGTGGCTGCTATGGTATATTGGGTATAATCCTGTGCGAAAAGGGCTTTCCAGAGACCCCAGAAAAAATGAAATAGGTTTTATAAACTGCTACCTTAATGAACACTTTATCTCTCCATTAAAATTCACGTTGCATGAATATTTTCTAAAATTGGGAAATAACTTTACTGAACGTGTTGATAAATTTCTGCATTACGAGGATGCTTACAAAAAAAGGCTGGTTCTGTGGATTTAGGGAAGATAGGGTCAGAGCCTTACTACAAAAAATCACGCCCAGGTGAGTGAAGTTGCCTTAAATATAAGGTGAATGTTTTTTCCAGGAAGTATATTCATTTTTATTGCAGAGGTTTCTGTTATAAGGGCTGTAAAATTTTTACCTGACACTTCAATGTCCAGGCGTATGTCTCCGGACATTTCATCTTTATACATTGTTTTTATTGTACCTTTAAGTTCGTTCATAGCAGAAATGCTTTCAATGTTTTTTTCTGCAATTATTATTTCATCAGGTTGAAGTATGGCAACTGCATCTTGCCCTGGAGAATTTGCTGCAAAAATATCTTCTCCGCCTGGAAGCTTTGTTTTAAAGAGATTATTTTTATCCCTTAACCATGGCCCGTTTATTATATTAACATTCCCGCTTCCAGTAATGCGGCCATTGTGCATTTTCCATATTTTATCAGTTACATTTGTAAGCCATGTCATGTCATGACTTGTAATAACCAGGGTGGTAGAAAAATCTTTTTGCATTGTTTTTATAGCTTCGCTTATGGAGATGGATGTTTCTGCATCAACATTGGCAACTGGTTCATCCAGGAGCAGAACCGCAGGTTTGAGAATTATTCTTGAAGCCAGGGCTACTCTTTGCGCTTCACCTCCTGAGAGCTCAAACCATCTTCTGTTCATGAATTTGCCTGGATCCAGGCTTACAACTTCAAGGGCTTCAGCTGCTCTTTTTTTTAAATTGCCCTTTTCTCTTTTTACCATAAGCCCATAGGACACATTATCAAATACAGAGCGCTTGAGCAGGTAAGGGTCCTGCTGGAGCAGGGTAACAGCAGTGTTGCTGTTATGTTTATTGTTAAAAAGCACAGATCCCTGATCAGGATTTTCAAGTAGAGCCAGTATTCTAAGCAGTGTACTTTTACCACTGCCATTAGGTCCTGAAAGACCAGTGGAGGTTCCTGTATTTATATGGAACTCGGGAATATTTAAAGTAAATTCATCATAGCTGTGTTTAATATTATTAAGCTTATATATTGTGTTTTCTTTATTAGTCATCTTATGCCCTCCTCTTAAAAAATATAAGAGCGTAGTTTACTGCAAATCCTATGAGCAGAAGCACTATCCCCAGAGCTATGCCCATGGCAAATTGCCCTTTCCCGGTTTCCAGAGCTATGGCTGTTGTTATTGTTCTTGTGTGCCATTTAATGTTTCCACCTATCATCATGGATATTCCAACCTCTGCAATTGCCCTGCCATAGGCATTGACCCCTGCTGCCATAATAGCAAAGCGGGCTTCATAAAGACTGCTTGTAATAATCCTGCTTCCTTTGGCTCCCAGTGTAAGGAGTGTGGATTTTAGTCTTTCATCCAGACTTTCAATTCCAGTGGCTGTAAGGGATATTATAATCGGGATTACCAGTATTATCTGGGCTACTATTATGCCTGATAATTCAAAAAGAAGGGGGAAATCTCCCAAAGGGCCTTTTTTTGTGACAAAGGCATAAACCAGAAGGCCTACAACAACAGTGGGAAGAGCCAAAAGTGTGTCAACAAAGGCCCTTATCTGCCTTTTGCCCGGGAAATTGTAGTATCCAAGCATAAAGCCCATTGGAAGTCCCATGCCAAGACTTATTGTTATGGAAGCTGTGGAAATTTTCAAGGTTGTAAAAATAGCGCTGTATGTTTCCTCATCTCCGTTTAAAAGCAGAGTAAAGGCACTAATAAATCCCTGTGCAAGGTAATCCATGAATTCGTTGTCCTGTAATTTTTAAATGGTATAATCAGACTATAACCATCTTTTTTTAAAGTTGATTATAGTCTGAAATTATTGATTAGCACTGTTGCAGGAGTAAACTACTTTTTAGCATTTGGAGTAAAAAGTGGCTTACCAAGAAGTTTAAAGTCTCCAATCAGCTTTTGTGTTTTGTCAGATGCCATCCACTCAATGTATTTTTTTGCCAGATCATTTTTGGCATCAGCGCAATTTTCAGGATTTATTTCAATAGCACTGTATTGGTTAAAAAGGGATTTATCATTTTCTACAAGAATTACAAGAGGCGGATTTCCTTTGTGATTGTCAGCGTATTTTATAAAGGTACCTCTGTCTGTCATTGTGTATCCTTCACGCTCTGCAGCAATGTTGATTGTCTGGAGCATGCCCTGTCCTGTCTGGATATACCAGGCTTCCTTTTCAGGAACAGCTTTTCCTGTGCTTTTCCAGAGATCTATTTCCAGCACATGAGTTCCGGATTTGTCTCCGCGGCTTGTAAATATGGCTTCTTTGGCACGAATAGTGTTAAGAGCTGTTATTACATTCATTCCCTTAATTGTGGCAGGGTCTTTTTCTGGACCAATAATTATAAAGTCATTGTACATGAGCTCTGTTCTGTTTAAACCAAAGCCCTTGTTTACAAACTCCTTTTCTGCACCTGGAGCATGTACAAGAAGTACATCAACATCACAGTTTTGTCCCATTTGAAGGGCTTTGCCTGTGCCTACAGAAACCCATTTAAGCTCAATTCCAGTGTCTTTTTTAAACTGTGGTGCAAGAGCATCAAGGAGACCTGTATTATCAGTACTTGTTGTTGTTGCCATCATGAGAACCTGTGCAGGCTCTTTTGAGCACGATGAGAATGAAAAAGCTAAAAGCATAAAAGTTAAAAACAAAATCCCTGTTCTTTTCATTTAATACCTCTATAAATTTTTTAATCACCATAATACCAGCTGAATTAAAAAAAGCTGAGTATTCAGTGATGATAATACATAACTTAAATAGGAGAATCAATCATTTTTTGTTAGAATTTGTACTTATTTTGAGATTTAAATGAAGAAGATTGAAATTTTTTTTTAAAAAAGTGAAGAATATGAAAAAAATCCTTGAATGCGATTTTATATCATAGTATAAAAAAAAATTCCTGGTAGAGAAATCTATCCTTAAAACTACATCTGAGTAAATTTTTAGCTAATCCCTTTTAATTGGCATTATAATTTATGAACTTGTTTTTAACTTATATTTATTAAGGGCAGATTTTTATTGCATGGGAATTAAAAAGAGTTTTTAAAAAATTTAAAACAACAAGATGGAGCTGCCTATGAGTTGGAGAAAAGAACTGAAAAATAATATTACCACCCTGGAAGATCTGGAGAAATATATATATATATCTGACAAAGATAAAAAAATTCTTGCTGATATAATAGAATTACACCCCATGAGCATAACCCGTTATTATATGTCCCTTATTGACAGGGATAATCCCAATGACCCTCTTTTGAAAATGATGGTACCTTCAATTGATGAAATGAATACAATAGGCTCCTATGATACAAGTGGTGAATCTGACAATACTAAACTAACAGGGCTTCAGCACAAGTATAGCCAAACCGCATTGATTCTATCAACAAACCATTGTACAGCATACTGCCGTTTTTGTTTCAGGAAAAGGATGGTTGGAAAGTCTAATGATGAAATAGTGAGCAGATTCAGAGAGGCTGTTTCATATATAAGGGAACATAAAGAGATTACAAATGTGTTAATTTCCGGGGGAGATCCCTTTTTTCTTGATACAAGGGTTTTAAAAATATTTCTTGAAGAGCTTAAGGATATTGAGCATCTGGAATTTATAAGGTTTGGCACAAGAACACCTGTTGTTTTTCCTCAAAGAATTTATGAGGATGATGAATTGGTGGATTATATGAGTCATTATTCAAATACCTGCCATAAGATTTATGTTGTAACGCATTTTAACCACTCCAATGAAATAACTCCTGAGTCAAAGAAAGCCTGTTCAAGGCTTCGCAATGCTGGAATAATAGTTCAAAATCAGACAGTGCTTGCAAAGGGGGTTAATGATGATCCTGTTGTGCTTGCAGCTCTTTTGAGCGATTTGCTTAAAGCAGGGGTGCTTCCCTACTATGTGTTTCAGTGCAGGCCTGTTTCTCGTGTAAAGGGTCATTTTCAGCTTTCGTTAAAGGAAGGCTATGAAATTGTAGAAAAGGCAAAGGCAAGGCTTAATGGCCATGGCAAGGGTTTCAGGTTTATCATGTCTCATGTTACAGGTAAAATAGAAATAGTGGGTATTATAGATGATGAGATCTATTTAAAATATCATCAGGCTAAAAATCCGGATAATATAGGCAGATTGTTTAAAAAGAAGCTTACAGAAAATGCTGCCTGGTTTGATGATTTGGAGTAATGCCTAGTTTTCATAGGTTTTTTCTTCCCTTGATTAGTTTTAGTTTTATGCCGATATAAAGTATTAAATGAAGCTGTATCAGGGCAGGGCAGGTTATGAAGATTTTTTTATGGAAAGATGTTACTCAAAAAATTTTAAGACCCATATCAACTCTTAAAAGAGCCAAGCCTGTGTCTGATACATTTTTGGAGCTTAAACAGCCTGTGCGAAAACAGGACGAAAAAAACGAACAAAGCCGTCCTGACTATGATTTTGATAATAATGAAGGTTTTATTGATGAAGATCCGGATTTTTCTGAAGAGAGTGTAAGTGAAGATGACCAGGAAAAACACAGAGAAGCCATGAGAAAACATCCCAGACTTATGAAACGCCTTATTAAGAAGGGCTATGTTAAAGCTAAAAAATCATTTTTTATAGACAGAAAGGTGTAATTTTTTTATATACTTTCAGGTTTATTAAAAATAGGGGAAAGCCGGATTCAGATTGAGCAAACCTTATTTCTTCCTGTTCTTTTTGCATTATATAGAGCTGAATCAGCACGGATGAGCGCATCATCCATTACCTTGTCTGCAATTTTGCACTGGGAAGCTCCAAGGCTTATTGTTACTTTTATTTTATTCCCATTAACTTCCAGAGGCAGATGCTCTACTGCTTTTCTTAATCTTTCAGCTATTTGAAGGCTTTGAGGCAGCTCTGTTTTAGGGAGGATTGCTGCAAACTCTTCACCTCCAATACGTCCAATAATATCTGTGCATCTTAATTCTTTTTGCAGTATTTCTGCTATCTGTTTTAATACACCATCTCCTGTATTATGTCCAAATGTGTCATTTATCTTTTTGAAAAGGTCAAGGTCTATCATGAGAATTGTATAGAGTGATTCATATCTTTTGATGCGTTCAAATTCAATGGAGAGCCTTTCCATAAAAAAACGACGATTGGCCAGACCTGTGAGAACATCTGTTGTTGCCATCATCATGAGCTGTTCTTTGGTTTTTTTAAGGTCAATGTGTGTTTTTGTACGAGCTAACATTTCCTGGGTTCTGAAAGGTTTTGTGATAAAATCAACCCCGCCGGATTTAAAGCCTTTTATTATGCTTGCTTCATCATCCATTGCACTTAGAAAAATAACTGGTGTATCTGCCATGTCAGGCATATTCTTTAGGAGTTCACAAAACTCAAATCCGTCTATTCCGGGCATTACAATGTCAAGAAGGATAAGATCAGGGGAGTTTTTCTCCAGATATTCAATTGCTTCTTCACCACTATTACATGAATCTGTAATATATCCATTTTTGGTCAAAATTTTTTTGCAGAAATCAACATTAGTCTGGCTGTCATCTACAATCAGTATTCGCGGTTTACTTGTTTCCAAAATTTTCCCTTTCAGACATAGTAATATTTTAATTAAAGTTTTGTTAAAAAATCTATTTATTGTTTTTCCAGGTTTTTATGAGATTATTATAAAATGGCAAATCTCTGCATTATATTGTATATAGTGCAAGTTAAAATGAAAAGCAAAAAATAGAATTTATCTCTTTAAA
>JBBAGC010000119.1:0-6251 GCA_041655115.1 Spirochaetota bacterium
AGTTGAAGGTGGAATTCTTCATGGCCAGAACCTTGATTTTGAGCCTTCTTACCTGGGGAATTATCCCATAATTGTTGAATACAGACCTCCTGGGAAAAATAGATACATTAACTTTGGCATAGCAGGCGTTCCGGGAATATTCCATGGAGTAAATGAAAAAGGTATTTCAATAACTGTGAATTATGGTGATGGAACTTTTAATCGTGAAAATCGCGGGCTTCCCATGGGTTATAAAATACGCGAAATTCTTGAATCAGCTGATACTCTTGATCAGGTGGAATCCATGCTTGCTGAATTTGAGCCGGATGAGCTGGGCTGGATACTCACTGTCTGTTCAGGTGAAGAGAAAAAGGCAGCTGTTTTTGATATTTTTAACAGTGAAAATGTACGAACCGATTTTACAGAGGGTAAGCATAAGTATGTATTAAACAGAATTTTTTGTAAAGAAAGGGTTAAAGATTCGGCCTATTCAAAAAAATATCTGCAAATAAGCAGAGGCGAGGGTATATATAATCTTGCCAGGGCTGAACGGGCTGAGAATTTATTAAAAAAAGAAAGCATTAACAGTGTTGATGATATGCTTCTGTTTCTTGCGGATTATGATTTTTATCACTACAAAAAAATGCCAGGAGCAATGAATGCAACTATTGCTAATGAAAGAACTCTCCATACATTGATTTTTGACTGGAGAGATTTTTCTGTATACTTTGCCTCTGCTCCGGGATACAGTTCCCTTGCTTCGATTTTTAAATATAATTTTCAGTCATCATCTATTGAGCATTATAGAGAGCCCCTGCCTGAATTTAACAGCATTGATTTTCAGGGTTTTATGAAGTGGTATGGTAATTATCAGAAGGCCTATCTTGTATCAACAGTTGCAAAGGGCATAGAAAGGAAATTTCCCTTTATTAAATTTAAAAAACCCGATTATTCAAAGGTTCTTAATGAGATTGATCTTTCCATATATCACAACCCCAGAGAGCTCTGGTCTCTTTTTAGAATATGGAAAGCTGACAGGCGGGCAATCAGCTTTAAGGATGTAATATACTCCTGTGAAAAAGCAATAGAGCGATACCCTGATTTTGCAATTCTTTATACAATCAAAGGTAGTATAGAAGCCTCTCTTTATAAGTATAGAGAGGCTATTGAAACCTTTAGCAAAGGCCTGGACTGTTCAATAATTTCAGATTATGACAGAATACATATTTACAATGAACTTGTAACTCTGTACAAAAAAAATGGTGAAAAGGATCTTGCACTTGATATTGCAGTGAAAAATATAAAGCTTATAGAGTTCCTTTCAGAATTTTATTCAATGGGAAAGATTGTAAGCAGAATATATGACCGTATGAAATATTTTGCCTACAAGCCTGATCAGAGATACTGGCTTAATCATAAATAGGAAATTATTATTTTACATTAAATACATTTCTTAAATATCCCAGAAATGCCGGGTCATCGCACATTACCTTATCTGCATCATCGCTTATTTTTGCAACAGGGTATCCATTGCATCTGCTCATTTTCATGACTATACTCAAGGGTTTTATCCCAGGGAAATCATTTGTTAAATTTGTTCCAATGCCAAAAGATGTATTTATTTTCCCTGTAAATTCCCTGGCAAGTATTTCAATTTTCTGGAAGTCCAGGCTGTTGCTGAAAACTATGGTTTTTGTAAGTGGGTCAATTCCCAGATTTTTATAGTGGTTGATGATCTTGTATCCAAAATCCACAGGGTCTCCACTGTCATGCCTTACTCCATCATAAAGCTTTGCAAAGTAAAGGTCAAAATCTTTCAAAAAGGCATCAACTCCTATGGTGTCTGTAAGTGCAATGCCCAGATCTCCCCTGTATTCATCTGTCCATTTTTGAAGCATGTGCTTCTGGCTTAGATGAAGCTTGACACCCACAGCCTGGCCTGCCATTATCCATTCGTGAGCCATTGTGCCTATGGGTTTTGTATCCAGTTCTCTGGCAAAAAAAACATTGGATGTGCCTATAAAATTCTTTGGCTCAAGGGTATCCTGCAGATAGCGTACAACCTCTTCATGCCATCTAAAGGAGTGACGCCTTCTTGTGCCAAAATCTGCAAACTGAATAATGTCGCTGTTTTTTCGTATTATAGAAATTTTTTTATCAATTTCACCTCTGGCACCTTTATAGTCAGGGTTTGGCACCATGTTTCTGAAATATATTTCATTTACAATTGCAAGTATGGGAACTTCAAAGAGTATTGTTAAAAGCCAGCTGCCTTTTACTTTGATTTTAAGGGTACCTTCTGGGGAAACGTCCGGAATAACATGTTCCCTGTTTAATTTAAAAAGGCTTAAAAAATCTATAAAGTCTTTTTTGAAAAAGGGAATTTGACCCAAATAACTAAGCTCGCTTTTTGTGAATTGAAGTGCACAGAGGTTGTTTAGCTCGTGTTTAATCTCTTCAATGTAGCTGGAAAAGTTAATTCCTGGTGTACGACAGCTAAAGGTGTATTCCACATCAATATCTGCAAAGTGGTGTAACACTCCCTGCATCATTGTGAATTTGTAAAAGTCGTTATCAAGAAGGCTTGTTATAATCATGTTTTAAATTTCCCTGTAATTAAAGAAGTTCCAGTTTGTCAATTACACGGACTCCGGCTTTTTTCATTTCATCAATAGCTTTTTCTGTTGTATCATCTGCAATGCCTTTGCATGCTTCCAGGTTCACAATTACATTAAAGCCCGCATTCTGGAGCTGAATTGCCGTGGTTTTAACGCAGTAGTCAGTTGCAAGCCCACCTGCTATAATGGTTTTAATTCCCTTTATTTTAAGAAACTCTATTACACCTGTTGACATTTTTTCGTCAAGGTCATGGTAGCAGGCGCCATAGGGGTGCATGTCATTTTCCATTCCCTTCCAGACAAAAAAATCGTATTCTGATGGGTGGGGGAGTGTGTCAAGAAATTCAGAGCCTTTTGTCCCAGCAATGCAGTGGGCATTCCATCTTATATCCACGTTTTTCCCTTTGACAGGGCTAAATTGCGGATTATTTTCATCTGCAATCCATATAGCATGCATGGAGTGCCAGTCTTTTGATCCAATTCTTATAGAGGTATATTTGGCCTGTCTGTTAAGTGCATCTGCAATAGTGTCTCCCCCTGGTACAGGGAGTTCTTCAGGACAAAGGGGTGTAAACCCTTTTTGTGCATCTATATCAAATGAGGCTGTTGTTTTAATTTCTGGAATCATGATAGTCTCCTGTTTGTTAAAAAATTTTTAAATATATCAAAAAAGTTTGAATATCTGATTGTCAAAATAAATTCTTTACATTCCATATTAGCTATTGAAAATATGGATTTAATTTTGATACTATTTTGACTGATTTTATAAAACCTGATGATTATACATATTTGCTGTAATTAAGGAAAAATGTCAATTTTAATAAAAAAATACTGGTATTTTCTTTCTTAAGAATTATTATTAATAAAAAAAGTGGTGAAAAAAATGAATGATACAATGAAATATAGAAAAAGCAGGCAGAGGGATAGAATCCTTGAAATTCTTCATGGTACAAAATCTCACCCAACTGCTGATACTATTTATTTGCAGCTCAAGTCTGAATTTCCGGATTTGAGCCTTGGTAATGTTTACAGAAATTTGAATATTTTAATGGATCAGGGCTTTATCCAGCGTCTTGATTTTGGTAGCACCTTTAACAGGTTTGATGGTAATCCCGGTGTTCACAGTCATTTTATTTGTGAAGAGTGTGGTGCTGTGAGTGATTTGGATGTTGATTTAAAAAACCAGTCTGATATTCTTAATCTTGTAAATAAAGAGGAAACCAGAATGGTAAAGAGGTACAAGCTTGATTTTTATGGTTTATGCGGGAAGTGTGTAAATATATGACAGTTATAAGAAAAGAAACATCCCTGGGAAACCTTTATCTTGTTGATACGAATCAATTTAATTTAAATAAAATAACAAGCGTCTTTTGCTATAGCGATGGTGATAAGGCGCTTCTTTTTGATATAGGTACTTCGCATAATGTTGATCATGTTTTAAATAGCCTTGATAGTAGAGGGATTCCTCCGGAAAAAATTATAGGGATTATTCTCAGCCATTATCATTTTGATCATGGTGGTGGCTCCAGTGAGCTTTGGAAAAAAATGAGCAGCATAAATAGTAATTTCAGGATATATACTAATAGTTTTACAAAGGAGCTTCTTCAAAATTCTGAAGGCCATATAAAAGGAGCCACTACTACATTTGGTCCCTTTGTTGGTACTATGGATTTTATACCAGACGAAGCTTTTGAGATTGTTGAACTGGATTCATTTATCCCTGTTGAATTTAATGATGGGGCAAGGGTAAAATTAGTTTATACCCCAGGACATACCAGTGATCACTGCTCTCCTGCTGTTTATTTGGATGAAAAGGTTTCATTCCTTTTTGCAGCTGAGGCAGCAGGAACTTTTTATACCTATGATTCTACCCATTCAACTCCTACATCAATGCCGCCTAATTTTAAATATGATGTTTATATGAAGAGCCTTGAAAAAATTTTAGCAATTAAGCCTGAAGCAATAGGTTTTTGCCATTTTGGAATAATTTCAGGGGCAGATGAGGTTCAGTCTTATCTGATAAAACATGGTGAGTTTATGAAAAAGTTTAGAGAGGCAATTATTAAGGCATTTAATGAGAATCCTTCAACCAGCCATGTTTTAGAGAGTACAGCTTATTTATGGGAAAACAGGTTTGGTGAGGAGCTTCTTTCCATAAAGGGGAGTGAATACTTTTTTAAAAATTTAAGGCTTGCTCTTACATACGGGGTAATGGTTGACCTGGGTTTTAGAAAACCCAGATATGAAGAACCCTCTAACTTTGGGAAATGATTTTATTTACTTTGTCAAGGTTCTGTTTTATTATAGGGAGATTTGATAGCTTCAGGGCTTTTTTAAAAAATTCCCTTGCTTCAAAATATTTCTTTTCTTTCATCATGCTTATAAAGCCAAGGTTGTTGTAAACAAAGGGGTTTGTCTTATCAAGGTCAAGGGCTTTTAAAAATTGGTCTTTTGCTTTTTCCCACTCTCCCTGGTTTAAAAGAGCTGTTCCTTTTTCAAATAGCTCCAGGGCTTTAAGGCTTTTATTATATGCCTTTTCATCAGCAGTGTTTTTTATTTTATTTTTTAACAGGGCAGATTCATTTTCATCAGAACATTTTTCAAGAGCCTTTTTAAGATAGTCTGTTGCTTTTTTTCTTTGCCCTGAAATATAGTAAAGCTCTGAAATTGTTTTAAGGGTATTGTAATTTTGTCCTGAAATTTCCATTTCTCTGTGAAGGCAGATTTCTGCCTCATCAAATTTTTTTGTACCCAGCATTGCAACTGCGCAGTTATAATTAATCCCTTCTTTGTTTGAGTTAATAGACATTGCTTTTTTAAAATATTTTTCTGCTTTACTATAATTCCCTGAAATAAGGGAATTCATGGCAAGCCTGTTGTATATTTTGTCTATTATCACCTGTTTTTTCTCCTCTTTCCCTTGTCTGGGAATTATTTGGGACTGTATAAAATTTAACTTTTTATACAGCCCCTGAAATATAATTATGTGCTATTAAATATTTATTTTATCCCACAAACAAAGAAAGTACAAATACAGATATTATGGATACAAGCCCTAAGACAAGTGTTGATGATGTATAGGCTTTGTATGCTATATCAGGCTCCATGTCGCTGAACTGTGACACAACCCAGAAGTAGGAGTCATTAGCGTGTGAAACCGTCATTGCTCCTGAACCTATTGCAAGAACAGTAAGAGCCGGATTAAGACCCAGGGATACAATAAGAGGAGACATAATTGAGGCTGTGGTAATAATTGAAACTGTTGATGAGCCCTGTGCTGTTTTTATAGCAGCAGCTATTAAAAAGGGCAGAAATATCCCCAGGCTCATTCCTGACATTGATTCCCCTATAAAGGTAGTCATGGGTGATTCTGCTAATATCTTTCCAAAGGCGCCTCCAGCACCTGTAATTGCCAGGATAAGTGCTGCATTTTTTACCCCTTCTCCCATCCAGTCGCTTACAGCTTCTCCTAAATCGCTTTTTCCTACAAGGAAAAGTGCCAGGAAAACCCCTAAAATAAGAGCAGTTACAGGGTCACCTATAAAGTTAAAGAATGTTTTTGCAGCTCCATCACCAAAGGGTTTTGTGGGATAGCTGGCTACAGACTTGAGAAGAATAAGGATAATAGGAATAACAATTGGCAAAAATGAAAGA
>JBBAGC010000120.1:0-6245 GCA_041655115.1 Spirochaetota bacterium
AACACAGAGTGATGCTATGCCTAACTTGCTGTTTCTTTTTTTCATCTCATAAATAAGGGATACAATAATCCTTGCGCCTGTTGACCCTACAGGATGGCCTAATGCAATACCAGACCCGTTTACATTTACAATTGACCTGTCAAGTCCCAGACCCCTTTCACAGGCTAAATATTGTGCTGCAAAGGCCTCATTGATTTCAAAAAGGTCAATGTCCTTAAGTTTAAGACCTGTTTTTTCAAGAAGCTTGTTTATTGCAGGAACCGGGCCATATCCCATTAAATGTGGTTCACATCCTGCCACAGCTGTCCCTGCGATTCTTGCAAGGGGTCTGGCTCCGCTCTCCTCTGCTTTGGAAAGGGAAGTGAGCACCAGAGCTGCTGCACCATCATTGAGGCCTGAGGATGATCCGGCTGTTACTGTTCCGTTTTTGTCAAAGGCTGGTCTAAGCTTTGCCAGGGATTCCAGAGTAATATCCCTTCTTGGATGTTCATCTGTATCAAATATTACAGGCTCTCCTCTTCGCTGGGGAACAGGCACAGGTGTAATTTCATCCTTGAATTTTCCTGAATCTATTGCTGCAATTGCTTTTTTGTGGCTTTCAAGTGCGAGCTGATCCTGGTCTTCTCTTGATATATTATATTTTTGTGCCAGATTTTCTGCTGTCTGCCCCATTATAAATCCTTCACCAAGCAGATGGCTCCCTGAATGAAGAAGCTCCCACATGGCATCTGTCATTTCTCCATGTTGAAGCCTTTGCCCCCATCTTGCATTTTTTAGCACATAGGGAGCATTGCTCATGGATTCTGTCCCGCCAGCTAATACATATTCTGAGTCGCCTGCCATTATTTGCAAGGCTCCAAAGATTACAGATTGCATACCTGAAGCACATTGCCTCTGTATTGTTACTGCTGGAACATGAGAGGGTATTTCTGCTTTAAGCATTGCTGTTCTTGCAGTGTTTGCTTCATCGCTGTTTTGAAGACAGTCGCCAAATATTACGTCATCAAGTTGTCCTCCATCAAGGCTTGCGCGCTTGAGTGCTTCCTTCATTACATGGGCTGCAAGCTCATGAGCCTTTAATGGTTTTAGGGATTGACCAAAGTCTCCTATAGCTGTTCTGCATCCTGAAATGATTACAACATTATTTTTGGACATATTAACCCTCCGTATGTGTTTTATTTTAATAAAAAATTTTTTAAAGAATATCCACAACAATCATTGTGACATCATCTTCAAAACCTTCAGTATTATAATTCCCTGAATAGGAGTATATATCCATAAAGCATTCATCAATAACCCTTGCAGGTGGAAGGTCTCTTAGTTCAATCAAAAGAGACTCAAGTTTTTTTTCTCCATAGGCTTCATTGGAGCTATTTCGCTCTTCAAGAAGCCCGTCTGTAAAGAATATAAGTCTGTCTCCACTTTCAACAGGCATGGTTGCATTGTTGTATTCTGTATCTTCCAAAAGGCCTATGAGGCGTCCCTTTACTGTAAGGTATATCAGCTTGCCATTTTCCTTTATTAAATACATGGGCCAGTGAGCTGCATTGGAAAATGTAATGGTCATTTCATCAAGATTGATATATGTATAAAATGCTGTAATATATCTTTCCGAGAGATTGTGAAAAAGGGCTTTGTTGATCCATTGAAGCAAGGCTGCAGGATTTTGCAGCTTGTCAGATGAGGTGCTGAAAGCGATTTTTATCATTGTACTTATAAGTGCTGCCGGAATTCCATGGCCTGTTACATCTGCAATAAGTATTCCAATCTTATTATCATCAATATTATGAAAATCGTAAAAGTCACCACCGATTTCTGACATTGGTTCATATTTTGCTTTAATGGAAATTTTATCCATTAAAGGAAGTACCTGGGGAAGAATTGACAGCTGAATATTTTTTGCTATGTCAAGCTCCTGACGTATTGCAAGAAGGGCATTCTGTTCTTCAACAGCTTTTTTTAAAGATACATAATTGCGTACTCTGGCCAGGAGTTGATCTTTGTCAAAGGGTTTGGTTATATAATCATTGGCTCCTAATCCCAGGCCTGTAATTATATCTTCATTGGTATTTTTTGCAGTAAGGAGAATTATAGGAAGCTGATAAAAGCTTAATTTTTCTCTTACTATTTTGCAAACTTCAAATCCGGACATTTCGGGCATCATAACATCAAGAAGGAGAAGGTCGAAATTATGATCTGCGTTAATAAGGGAAAGGGCTTCCATTCCTGTTGTTGCTGATTCCACGTTATAATCATCAATTGCAAGATGATTTACAAGTACTTGCAGGTTTATGGGGTCATCATCAACAATTAATATGGATTTTTCTCCTGGCACATAGGTTTTATGGAGTCCGTCAATAGTAACAATATTTTCCTTCATCTCCAATGAGGAAGAGTGGATTTCAGAGTAATATCCTTCTTCTGCTTTTCCTGTAGCAGGGAGATTAAAAAAGAAGCTTGAGCCCAGACCCAGCTTTGATTCGAGCCATATTTTGCCTCCATGAAGTTCTATAAGATTTCTGGTTATGGGAAGCCCCAGGCCTGTTCCGCTATGCTTTCTTGTAGTTGAACCATCGCTTTGTACAAAGGAGTCAAATATATCCTGCTGTTTATCCTGGGGTATTCCCTCTCCTGTGTCCTTTACTTCAATAACGTAGTCATTGTTATTGACTGTAGCATTTATTCTAATTTCCCCTGAGTGAGTAAACTTTACAGCATTTCCTATAAGATTAATCATTATTTGCTGGGGTCTGTTTTCATCTGCTAATACAAAGTGTTTTCCTGGTTCTATGTTGTTTATAAGGCTCAGATTCTTTTTTGAAAATGAACCTGAAATAATTGTGAGTACCATATTTGTCATTGAGCCCAGATCAATGCTTTGCCTGTTAAGTATAATGTCGCTGTTTTTGAGGCGCGAATAATCAAGAATATCATTTATAAGATTGGAAAGTCTTTTCCCGCTTATAAGGATCATTGTTAAAAGGTGACGGGCTTTGTCATTTAACTCACCGCTTATTCCATCTAACATGGATTGTGTAAGTCCTGTGATGCCGTGTATTGGAGTTTTAAGCTCGTGTGTTGTGTTTGCAAGAAACTCGTCTTTAAGGCGATCCATTTTCACCAATTCAATATTGGCATTTTCCAGTTCTGTTATTTTCTGATGAATTATCAGCGCCATATTATTAAAGGTTGAAGCAAGCTGACCTATTTCGTCCCTGTTTTTAATATTAACTTTGTGGAGATAATTCCCTTTTTCTATTTCTTTTGCACCTTCAGTAAGTTTTATGATTGGGCGGGCAAGATACATGCCAAAAATTATAGCCATTATAAGTACTGTAACCATCAGGAAAATCGAGGTTATATTAACATATTTTTTTATTTCATAAATTGATGCAAGTGCTACAGATTTTTTTACAACAATTCTTGTAATGCATATTGGTTGCTGGTTTTGAATTGTACCCATGGAAATAAACTCAATATATTCATTTTCTATGGAATATTCTCTATAGCTTCCGGAATAGGATTTCATTTTATCCAACTCATCAGGAGGAAGTTTTTCCTTGAATTTTATGTAATTTTTATAATTGCTGTTGCTTATTATTGAAGCAAGGATTGTACCATTTAAATTGGGATTTGCTGAAAGGAGTATGGCATCAGCATATACCAGTCCTTTTTGCTGGAGAGGTTCAAGCATGTCGATCATGTCTTTAACATCAACCTTTGAAGCTAATACATCTCCGCCATTCATAAAGAGTATGTTTACCACAGATTTGGCAAATACGCTTGTGTTTATGCTGTTTTGTGTAATCAGATGGTTTAATGTTTCTTTTTCCAGCTTTATCAATACAAGTGTGGAAAATGGCACAATTGATATAGAGGTAAAAATCAGAAATATAATAATAATTTTATTTTTTATGCTCATAATTTTTCAGCCTTTTATCTCTGGAGTGCTTCTATAGCTTTTTGCCTTTTTAGCGCCCTGGGTAAATAAACAGCAGCAGTGCGATTCCCCGGATCAATCAGAAGAATTTTTTCCATTGTATTTATGCAATCCCTGTATTTGCCGGTTTCATATTGGCGTATTCCATTGCGCTCCAGAGTAGTTATGTTTGCTAAAAGCTCTTTTCTGTATTTTGCAAGATCTGTTTCACAGTCTTTTATATAGGGGGCACAAAACTGGAGATGGGGTATTGCCTGTATATAGTTTTTCTGTTTTATATAATTGTCAGCCTCTGCTTTATCAGCTTCAATTTCTTTTATTCTTCTAAGATTATAATTGATACCAGGATATTGATTGTCCATTGCATATACCTGATTAAAAAGTTTTTTTGCTTCATCAAAATTTTTGTTTCTGAAATTATGTTGTGCCTGCTGGAATAGCTGAAATTTTATTTCTGTTTCAGATTCCTTGTTCATGTCCCTGATTGAGTCATTATTGTTGAATGTTAAGCCTGCTTTGATGGAAAGAGGAGAAAATATTTCACCTGAAATTTCTGTAATTTTATATTCCATTATCAGGAAAAGTCCAAGCCCATTATTCAGGTATGTCATGTTTCCAATATTGAATGAAATGCCTGGTTTGTATGCGTTTTCTGATTTGTTTGTATTTTCTGTGTTTAATCTGGAAAAGACTCCCATAATATCTGCACCAAAAAACGGTTCTATTAAAGGGTGAAGTTTGTATGATGTAAAAGCACCTGCCTGAAGGCTTGCCTGATGAAGACTTGAATCATTGGTTTTGAGCCTATATTGGGAATATGATAATCCTCCTTTGTAATATAGGGGTATAGAAAAAATATTATGCTGGTAAAAAGCGCTGAAATTAGCTTCGCCTCCTGGGTTAAAGTAATTATTATAGTAGCCTGTTGGAATAGATATGCCTCCTGTAACCAGATAGGTAATCCCTCTGTAGCGACTGTATTCATTTGAATAGGCGTGTACTTTAAAAAATAAAAGTAAAACAATTATTGACAGGGTCAGTCTGTTATGTTTCATCTTGTGTTTGGTATAATTCCATTTTTTTAATTTTTCCGGTATTTCTTTTATATTGTTGCTGTGTTATGTTGATCTTTAAAAGTTTGTCAGATTGTTATTTTACATTTATTAATAAAACTATAGAATTAAAGGTTATGATAATTAAAACATCTGGTTTTTACTATATTTTATCAGCATTGTTCTTTATCCTTTTATTGACTCCTGTTTCAGCAAGTGCAGGAACTGTGGCAGTTTACCCTGCTTATTCTGGAAATTCAATTATTGATCACATATTATACAAAACCGAAAAGAAGATCAATAAACTTTTTTTTAAATCAGGACTTTATTACCCTGCTGATTATCATAGTAAAAAAAAATCTCTTGAAAAAGCAGCAGGCCCTGACAGTGAAAAATATTATGAAAATGCTGCCCGATTTATAAATGCTGATATTGCTGTTTTTTTTAATTTGATCCATGATAAGGGGATTTTTAAGTTATCAGTCAAGGTTCTTTCATTTTCCTTATCAGAGGAAAGAGTTTTGCTTGATACATCAGTTTTGTCATCAATTCCAGATAATATTCCGTTAAAAGCAGAATTAAAGTGCGCTGAGTTTTTAAAAGAAATTAAACTTGAAGCAGAGGTTTTAGATGTAAATGAGGGCATGGCTTTAATAGATGCGGGTCAATGGAATGGTCTTGAGATTGGTGAATATGAAACAGATATGGGAACTGTGTATGTTAGCTCTGTTGAGCGTTATTCTTCTTTTATTATTAGTAAAAATATATTACCAGGGAACAGGATTGTTTTTGAAATCACCCCTGATTTTTCAGACCTGATAGTTGAAACAAAAAAAAGCATTAAAAGCAATATTATAAAAAAATTTGGCACAGATGAGGAGTTAAATAAAAGAGGGAGCAGTGCAAAGGAACTGACCTACAGCACATGTATAATAAATCCGGGTGCAAGTCTTTTGCTTCCTGGCTATGGCTCATATCTTTCCCTTGAATACCTTGGAATTAAAAATACCAAACCTGACTGGCCTGGTATTGCTTTGTCAGCAGGGCTTGTTCTTGGGCATTTCACCCTTCCCAGTCTTATGACAAATTTTGATGTTAATTTTTTCCCGTGGGTAAGGGACAGTGATAAAACCGCCGGAATGCAGAGACTCCATATATTTTTATGGGCATCAATTCCTTTAACCTATACAATGTCTTTTTTAAATCAAATGGCATATCAGTGTCATATTCAAAATATTTTGCCTCCCATGTTT
>JBBAGC010000121.1:0-6213 GCA_041655115.1 Spirochaetota bacterium
ATTGAAGCAGAATATATAAGACCAGTTCTTAAAAATCTAAGAGGTACACCCGGGCTTTATTGTTCGGCAGATGCAGAGGCATTTTGCTGTTCAAAAAGTATTGAAGAATTAGAGCAACTCAATCATTCAGGAGCTTTGCAGTGGATTAGGAGTTTTGAAAATCAAAACAACGAAACAGGCGTTCCGCTTACCAGGTCTTTGTGTAGAGCAAATATGTTTTGGTATGAGATGAAAACCGATAATATGGCTGATTTTGTCGCTAATGTAAATTATGATAAAAGCTTATTCATTGCAACCTTTACAGAGCGTTCATTTATTGACCAGAGAATGATTGGTCTTTCTCTTAAAGAAGATTATCAAAGTGAAAATAGAATTTTATTTCTTGCCTTATTGAATAGTGTTTTGAGTATGTTTTTTATTGAAAGTTTTGGTTTTGGTAGAGGTTTAGGTGCGCTTGATTTGAGAGCTACAAAATTTGAGCATGATTTTAAACTATTGAATTTTGAGCTTTTAACAGACGAGCAAAAACAAAATATAATCAATGCTTTTCAACCAATTGCGAATCGAAACAGATTTCTTCTGGAAGAAGAAGTTGAACAGGCAGATAGAGTTAATTTTGAAAGAGCTCTTTTTGAGGCATTTGGAATTTCTGAACATTACGAAGCAATAAAATCATCTTTGTTGCATCTTTATAGAATCAGGTTTGCAGTAAAAAGTAATGATAATGAAAACTGTTTTAGCACGTCCTGTGCTATGGAGGAAAGAAGGGGATAAGATTAAGAAATTTACTGTATATTACGATGAAAGCGTTATATATGCACTGACTGAATGGGTGTACTATGTATCTTTATGGTATTTTGGATACCTATAATTATGAATATTAATAACTACTTTATTTTTTAATAAAATGAAAGATCAGGATTATAATCTGAAATGAAATGTGAAAGATGTAAAAAAAATGATGCAACGATTCACCTTTCTGAAATAGTGAAGGATGTGAAATCAGAAGTTCATCTTTGTGAGCATTGTGCCAGGGATGTGGGGTTTAATACAAAAGGTTCCGGTTTTTCCCTGTCCCTTCCTGAAATGCTTACTTTTTTAAGCGTTGATGATATTGTGGACTATGATAATACTCAGGCATGTTCAACATGCGGGTGTAGTTTTTCTGAATATAAGCGGGAGGGAAAGCTTGGCTGTCCTGACTGCTATATTTTTCTGGAAGATCAAATTGATAGCATAATATCCGGTTATTATGAGGGAAAAAAATATTCAGGCAAAATTCCTGCTAACTACGATGTTCCTGAAACAAGAAGTTTTGTACAGGTTCAGGAAAAGCCCAAATCCAGTATTATGGAATTAAAGTCTAAACTTGATATTGCTGTTAATGAAGAGAGATATGAAGAGGCAGCATTGTTGAGAGATAGAATAAATGAAATCAGTAAATCTATGGGTCAGGTGTAGCGGAGGTCTTGTGAGCTTTATACAGGAGATGATGCAAAAAAATGATGCTTTCTGGTGTCGTCAGGGACCAAGGAATGATATAGTTATTTCAAGTCGTGTGCGCATTGGCAGAAACGCAGACTATATCCCTTTTTCTGACAGAATGGATGAAAGAGATTTGGATACCATGGATTCAATTTTAGACAGATTCAGGCAGGAATATGGATCTGGTGAAAAGACAAAACTTATGAAAATTGCCGATCTTGATCTGCATAAAAAAAGACTTTTAAGAGAAAGAAACATTATCACAAGTGAAATGGAAACTTCTGTAAAAAGCCGTGTTATTTATGAAGATGAAAATGATTTTTCAATATTGATAAATGATGATGATCATTTCAGAATTCAGGTTTTAAGACCCGGACTCCAGCTTTATGATTGTTTTAATCTGGCTGATTCAATAGACGATGCTTTGAACAGAGTTGTCAAATATGCTTTTTCTGAAAAGTTCGGCTATCTTAGCGGAAATCCTTTTGACTGTGGAACAGGCCTAAAGGTTTCTGTGATAATGCACCTGCCTGCGCTTGTTATACAGAAACAGCTTAACTCTTACATAGGTGAAATAAGAGACAGAGGATTTTTGTTAAACGGTACTCTTGGAAATGCTGGCAGGGTTATTGGCGGACTGTATCATGTTTTTAATAAAAAGAGTTCAGGGTTATCTGAATCAGATATACTTGAAACTGCTGAATACGTAATAAACAGGCTTATTAAAGGTGAAGATTTGGCAAGAGATGAATTTTTCAGTAATTCAAGAAAAGAGCTTGAGGATTCTGTGTGGAGATCTTTTGGAATTTTGAAGTATGCAAGAAGGCTTAATTATGTTGAAGCAATTGAGAATCTTTCAAGGATAAGGCTTGGAATAATTCTTTCTGTTTTTAAAGGCATGGATATTGCTGAGATAAATGATCTTATGGTTAAAATTCAATGGTCTCACCTCCAGGAGTATTTTGGAATAAGGTTCAATAGTATTGTAAGCAGCGATGAGTTTAGGGCTGTTTTTTTGCGCAGAGAATTAAAAGAGGGACTGGAAGATGATGTTTGAGTTCACTAAAAAATCCAGGAAAATTTTGGAGATTTCATCTCAGAATGAGGGGCGCAGATTAAATTCTGAAGCACTTGGTCCTGAGCATGTATTAATTTCTCTGCTTAAAGACGATGATTCAGTTGCAGCAAGGATTCTTAGAAATCTTGGTGTTAATTTTGAAAAAATATTATTTGTAATAGAGAAAAATCTTAGAATAAGCAGCAATACAATTACCTTAGGGAAGATTCCAATAACACAGTCTTTTAAAAAAATAATTGAAATTTCCCGTGATGAAGCAAGAGCGCTTAAAAATTCATACATTGGTACTGAACATCTGCTTCTTGCGATTTTTAAGGAAGGCAGCTGTATTGGCTTGAGTGTGCTTGAGAAAAGTGGAATAAGATATGAAATAATAAGAGATGAAATACTGCGTGTTCTTGGAGTAAGACCAGGAGTTAAGGCTGTTCCTGTAAAAAAAGATGAGAAGCCTACAGCTGTTGAGGAGTTTACTATTGATCTTACTGCACAGGCTGCAGAGGGGCTTCTTGATCCTGTTATTGGTCGGGATGTTGAAATTTCCAGGGTAATACGCATACTTTCCCGTAAAAGAAAAAACAATCCTATTCTTATTGGTGAGGCTGGTGTGGGTAAAACCGCAATTGTTGAAGGCCTTGCTCAGAGGATTTTACAGGAGGAGGTTCCTGAATCTCTTTTAAAAAACAGGGTTCTTTCCCTTGATTTGTCAGCTATTGTAGCAGGTACTAAATACAGGGGCGAGTTTGAAGAAAGGCTTAAAAGGCTTGTAAATGAAATTTCCGGGAAAAAGGGAATAATAATTTTTATCGATGAAATACATACTCTCACAGGTGCAGGTGCTGCAGAGGGTGCAATTGATGCTGCCAATATTCTTAAGCCTGCTCTTGCAAGGGGCGATCTTCAGTGCATTGGTGCAACCACTATAGGTGAGTATAAGCTTTATTTTGAAAAGGACAGTGCTTTGGTAAGGCGCTTTCAGAATATTCTTATTGAAGAGCCTGATGAAGAGGAAACCCTTGAGATTATCAGAGGCCTTAAATCAACCTATGAAACTTTTCATAAGGTAAAGTATAGTGAGGAAGCATTAAAGCAGGCTGTGTTTTTATCTGAAAGGTATATTACTGACAGGTATTTTCCTGATAAAGCAATTGATGTTCTTGATGAAGCCGGAGCCATGGCTCGTTTTGACAATATAGATAAACCTGTTGAGATTGTTAACCTTGAAGAGGAAATAGCCAGGTTTAATGAAGGAAAGATAGAGCTTGTCCAAAATCAGGAGTATGAACAGGCTGCCCGTGTACGTGATCTTATTGCTGAAAAAAAGATTATGCTTGAAGCACTTGAGCAGGACTGGATAAACAGATCAAACAGCTATGAGGTGAATGTTGAAGCTTCAGTAGTGTCCAAGGTGGTTGCTGAGATAACCGGGATTCCTCTTGAAGAGCTTGATGATGATGAAGCAGAAAGGCTTTTAAAAATGGAAGATTATCTGCACATGAGAATAGTTGGGCAAAATGATGCTGTTGAAGCTGTTTCAAGAGCCATAAGAAGATCAAGAGCAGGCATAGGCAGTGAAGACAGGCCTAATGGAGTTTTTATTTTTCTTGGCCCCACTGGTGTTGGTAAAACTGAATTGGCAAGAGTTTTAGCAGGTTTTCTTTTTGATGATGAGAGGAGCATTGTGCGCCTGGACATGTCAGAGTTTATGGAAAAGCATTCAGTTTCAAGGCTTATAGGTTCTCCTCCAGGCTATATTGGTTATGAAGAAGGGGGACAGCTTACAGAGAAAATAAAAAGGAAGCCCTATTCTATAATACTTTTAGATGAAATAGAAAAAGCCCATCCTGATATATTTAATATTCTTTTGCAGGTTTTTGATGAAGGTGAGCTTACTGACTCTTCTGGTATTACTGTGAGTTTTCGCGATACTGTTATAATAATGACTTCAAATGCGGGAAATAATGAATTAGATAAAAAGGGAAATCTTGGTTTTGTCAAAACTGATTCAGCTGATTTTGACAGGGTAAAGGGTCAGGAAAGTTTAAAAAAGATTTTTTCTGTTGAATTTTTAAACCGCATTGATGAAATTGTTTTTTTTAACAGGCTTTCTAGAAAAGATCTTTCCTCTATTGTTGATATTATGCTTGATGATCTTGAGGAATCGCTTTTTATCAGAGAGATTGAATTAAATATTTCAGCAGCTGTAAAAAAATATCTTGTGGATAAGGGATTTAACAGCACATCTGGAGCAAGAAATTTAAAACGCTTAATACAGAAAGAGATTGAAGATCCTATTGCTGAAAAAATCCTTGGTTTTAAAAAGGACGAGAAAAGAATTTTTAATATAAGTTTAAGAAATAATAAAATTGTTTTACAGGTACCTGACAAGAGCAGGACTAAAAAAAACAGTAAAAGTAAAAAGGAAACCACTTTAAGCACAGTTCAATAAAGGTGTTTATTTATGGAATATTTAGCAGCAGTTTTATTATAAAAAATAATTTTGGGGAAATTAAATGGGCAGAACCTTAACTGAAAAAATATTTGATGCTCATCGTATAGATCAACTTGATGGTGGAATACATGTGCTTAAGCTTGATGCTGTTTTTTGTCATGAAATCACCACTCCTATTGCGATTAATGATCTTGTTTCAAGAGGAAAGGATCGCGTTTTTGATCCAGATAAAATAAAGGTTGTGATTGATCATGTTACTCCTTCAAAGGATACAAAAACCGCTATTCAGGCTAAAATATTAAGAGACTGGGCAAAGCGTAATAAAATAAAAGATTTTTTTGATGTGGGAAGAAATGGGGTATGCCATGCGATTTTTCCTGAAAAGGGTTTTTCCAGGCCAGGCTATACCATTATAATGGGAGATTCCCATACATGTACTCATGGTGCTTTTGGCGCATTTGCTGCTGGTGTAGGCACAACTGATCTTGAGGTGGGGATTCTTAAGGGAATTTGTACTTTCAAAACACCTGAAACAATCAAATTTGTTTTAAAGGGAAAGCTGGCTCAGGGTGTTTATGCCAAGGATGTGATACTTCACATTATATCCAAAATAGGCGTGAATGGTGCAACTAATAAGGTAATGGAATTTACAGGCCCTGTTGTTGATAATATGTCCATGGAATCAAGGATGACCCTTTGCAATATGGCTATTGAGGCTGGTGGAACAAGCGGTGTATGTTACCCTGATGAAACAACACTTGAATATTTATGGGAGTTTATAAAAGATGATTACCCTTCCAGAGAGGAGGCATTAAAGGATTTTAAAAAGTGGATATCGGATCCTGATGCTGATTATGACGATATTATTGAAATAGATTTAACTGATCTTGAGCCAATGATAACCTATGGTTTTAAGCCTGATAATGTTAAGCCTGTAAGAGAGCTTGAAGGCACAGAGGTTGACCAGATATATATAGGTTCATGTACTAATGGCAGAATTGAAGATTTGCGTGTTGCAGCTGAAGTTTTAAAAGGAAAAAAAATAAGCGATAATGTAAGAGGCATAGTTTCTCCAGCAACCCCTGGAGTTTTTAAAAAAGCCCTTGAAGAGGGAATAATTGATATTTTTATGGATTCCGGGTTTTGTCTAACCAATCCTACTTGTGGTGCCTGTCTTGGTATGAGCAATGGTGTATTAGCC
>JBBAGC010000122.1:0-6190 GCA_041655115.1 Spirochaetota bacterium
TGAATTTGAATGTGCTGTTTTGCTCTGGTTAAAAGAAGATCCTATTTCGACAGTAGCCCAAAATTTTGGTATTAGTTGGGATGAAGTTGATGGAATAATGTCTCGAGCTGTAAAACGTGGTCTCAAACGCAGAGAAATATCCAAGCCTGCTCACATAGGAATAGATGAAACAGCTTATCAAAAAAGGCATGAATATGTTACAGTTATTTTAGATAAAGACAAAGATATTGTTTTGGATATATTAGATGATCGTAAGGCTGACACCCTTGATACGTGGTTTAAAACACAGCACATAGGTGATTTTACCAATATACAGAGTATTTCAATGGATATGTGGGACCCATTTATCAAGGCTGTGAAAGAAAACTTTGATGATGCTGAGAATCTTATTGCCTTTGATCGATTCCATGTGGCCCAGCATTTTGGCAAGGCAGTTGATAAAGTAAGAGCACAGGAAAACAGACTTTTTGAAAAAACAGCTGGTGAAAATCCATTAAATCGTACCAAGTATCAGTGGCTCAGAAATTCACACAAAACAGATAATCGAGCAACGAAGAGAAAAGAATTTTTAAAACTGACACAAACAAATCTGAAGACCGCTCGAGCATGGAGGATAAAAGAAGCTGCATCTCTTCTGTGGGGTTATTCTTATATGGGTGTAGCAAAACGTGAATGGATGAAACTACTTGGTTGGATTAGTCGATGTCGTTTAACTCCTATGATTAAAGTTGGTAAAATGATTCGTAAATATTTCTGGGGTATTTTAAATGCAATACGCCTGAAAGCAAATAATTCAATGCTTGAAGCAAAAAACAGTAAAATTCAAAAAATAAAAAAAATGGCTTGTGGGTTTAGAAACAGGAAAAGATTTAAAAATGCTATCTTGTTTCACTTAGGGGGGCTTGACATTATGCCAGTTTCCACACGATAACCGGAAGAGCCTAAATATTTTAATCTAATATAATATTATTTTTTATAAAATTATTAAATGTTTTAAATGATTGCTTATAAATACTATTCGGAGATTCTAATATGATAATATAAAATATTTTCCCCTTAAATCTGCTGAAAACTTTTCCTAAAGTATATATTCCATTTCCGGACTTATTTAACAATGGATATTCAACAGATACCCCAGGATATTCAGGTTCATTGCGTTCCACAAACATCATATTGACTCGCTGTCCCCCATATTCCTTCTGTGCTTCTGTATTCATAAATTCAATAATTTCAGTCGAATTAAATTTATTTTTAATATTTTTTTTCTTAAATGATGGAATTGAAGATGTATATTTCATCATCAAACTCTCTTTTGTATCACCTTCTTCTGGTATATATGTTATAATACTAATACGTGATCTGATTTCTGGATTATTTTTAACACTATCAATATCCACCATAGCGATATTGATCCTTTTATCAAATACTGAAAATTTTGAAATCCATTTATCACTACCATGTATTCTTATACCCAAGGGTACAGAAACATAAATTTCCTTATTATCTACTTTTTTCCAGAACTCGTTATGCTCATATTTTTTACCCGGATTCGGATCTAAAATAGAATCTTTTATTTTTTTATAAAAATCATATGAAGGCTCATCTTCAATCCTGTCAAATTCGCCTTTGTTTTTGGACATATGCATATATGCCATTTGATGATTAAAAGGCATAAATCCGATTGAAGCACTGGTTGAATAATCTCCCCAAAATGCCCAATGCAGAGAAGAAGGATCTGCAACATCAATTATCTCCCTATAGCTTTCTATTCCTAAAATATCATGACCAGAAAGACATTGATGTTGTCCGATAAACCAATTTGCCCTATAATCCCTTTTTTCCATTTTTTTTGCCTTCTCATAATATTCAAGAGCAGGTTTATGATAATTTGTGGCATCAAGATTATATAAGTAATGTGCAATATCACCCTTCAAAAGATAATAATCGATGTTTTTTTTATTCTTTGATTCAAGCTTATTAAGTTTTTGCAAAAGAATTTCGAGTTTTTCAATTACCTCTTCTCGTGTTTCAGGGAATGACCATGTTGGCTGATAATATCTATACATTCCCTGATTTTCCCATAAATAATTAATTTCAGCTTCTAAAGTTTTCCATCCATTAATAGCCCCAATATTTATAGCTTGAAGATTTGCATTTAAATTTTTCACAATAAACACAAATACAAGTAAATTTACAAAAAATATGATCCTTTTCATTTTTTCTCCTATAAAAATATACTCTAAAAATATTTTTAACAATACTAATTTAGTTTAATTCCAATGTCTCAGGCAGGTAAACACCATTTTTATTTAACTTTCTCTGGTTGCACTTTGATTTTATTAAGATTTTCATAAAAATAGTAATATAAAGTTTTTATCAAGCTCTTTTTATTAAAATTTAAAATTACTTAATTCAATTATAAAATTTCTAAAAAAATTTGATGATCAGCTTGTAACATCATGGCCGGTTATTACAGAAGTGACACATTTACTAAGCTTTAACGTAAATGTGCAGATAGATTTTTCTGAATGGCTAAAAAGAAAAGCAATTAAAATAATTAACCTTGAGAGTATTCATTTAGAAAGAATAACCCAGCTATCAAAGAAATATTCTGATGTTCCAATGGATTTAGCAAATTCATCATTAATAGTAATTGCGGAATTAACAAATATAACTGATATTATAACAATTGAAATAAGAAGTAAGGCTTATTAAAGGCAGCAAAAACAGGCGTACAACAAATCTTATCCCCTCCACTCCCTACCATCTAACCTTCACCACAACCACTTTTAGAGTTAAAAAATTCTTGCTTTTTATAAATTTATAAAATACAAACTGCATTAAAAGAATATATTTAAAAATACAAACAAAAAGATATATGCATAGTGTGCACGAAGTAAATAATTATTAATGGAGCAATAATGACAAAGGCAAAAGAAAACAACACCAGCGAACCTATAGAAAAACAGCTATGGAAATCCGCTGACAAGCTAAGAAAAAATATAGACGCTGCAGAATACAAACATGTTGTTCTTGGTTTAATTTTTCTGAAATATATCTCTGATGCATTTGAAGATCTTCACTCTAAACTAAAAAGTGGTAAAGGGGAATATGCTGGTGCAGACCCAGAGGATAAAGACGAATATAAGGCTGAAAATATATTCTTTGTTCCAGAAATTGCCCGCTGGTCATATCTGCAATCCAAAGCAAAACTTCCCACAATAGGCAAAGAAGTTGATAATGCAATGGATGCCATTGAAAAAGAAAACCCCTCACTCAAAAATGTGCTTCCAAAAGTATTTGCAAGAGGCAATTTAGACCCGACAAACCTGGGTGAATTGATTGATCTTATTGCTAATATCGCCCTTGGTGATGCTAAAGCCCGAAGTGCTGATATTTTAGGCCATGTCTTTGAATACTTCCTTGGAGAATTTGCCCTTGCTGAAGGTAAAAAAGGAGGTCAGTTTTATACGCCCCGCAGCGTTGTAGAGCTACTTGTAGAAATGCTTGAACCCTACAAAGGCCGGGTATTTGACCCATGCTGTGGCTCTGGTGGGATGTTTGTGCAGTCCGAAAAATTCATTGAAGAGCATCAAGGCAGAGTCAACGACATTTCCATATACGGACAGGAATCCAATCAGACAACCTGGCGACTTGCAAAGATGAACCTTGCAATTCGTGGCATAGACAGCTCACAGGTTAAATGGAACAATGAAGGTTCTTTTTTAAACGATGCACACAAAGATTTAAAAGCCGACTTTGTTATAGCCAACCCTCCATTCAATGACAGCGACTGGTCTGGTGATCTGCTTCGCAAAGATGGCAGATGGAAATACGGCACTCCCCCATCAGGTAATGCAAACTACGCCTGGATACAGCACTTCCTTTATCATTTAAGCCTTGGAGGAATTGCCGGTTTTGTATTAGCAAAAGGATCGCTCACCTCGAAAAGTTCAGGAGAAGGTGAAATCCGCAAAGCACTGATTGAAGCAGGGCTGGTTGAATGTATTGTAAATTTACCGGCAAAGCTGTTTTTAAATACGCAGATTCCAGCCTGTTTATGGTTTTTAAGAAGAACCCCCGGATCTCCTAAAAGAAGCAAAAAAGATAAAATCCTTTTTATTGATGCCAGAAATGAAGGACATTTAATCAATAGACGCACACGGGAATTATCACATGAAGATATTATGAAGATTGCAAATACTTATCACAAATGGAGAAAAGCCCCCCGGCCCCCTAAAGGGGGAGAAATTGTGAAAAAACCCTCGGTGCTACATTCTGCTGATCCGGCTTTATATAGACAACTTGAAGAAAAAGCAAAAGAAATGCGTGCAAAACCGACAGAAGCTGAACGAAGATTATGGGAGAAATTGAGAAATAAACAGATCGGTATTAAATTTAGACAACAGCATGTTATAAATAAGTTCATTGTGGATTTTTGTTCTATAGAAAAAGCGTTTATTATTGAAGTCGACGGGGAAATACATAATAAGCAGAAAGAAAGAGATGGGGAGAGAACGCATATTCTTGAAAAGGAGGGTTATGCTATTATAAGGTTTACTAACGATGAGGTAATCAATGATATTGATGGAGTTCTTGAAAAAATAAAAGACGCTTTGAAGCCCCCCGAATCTCTAAAAGGGAAAAAGTTAAGCAAGTCCCCTTTAGGGGATTTAGGGGCATATGAAGATATAAAAGGTTTCTGCAACTCTGCAAGTATTGAACGGGTTCGCGAACTGGATTATGTACTTACTCCGGGAAGGTATGTTGGCCTTCCTGAAGAAGATGATGACTTTGATTTTAATGAACGGTTTACATCTCTCAAAGCCGAATTTGAAGCACAATTGAAAGAGGAAGCCAAGCTGAATAAAGCTATATTGGAAAATCTTAAGAAGGTGAAGTTGGTATGATAGATTACGATAAACTAAAAAAATCACTTATGCATCTTGAAAAACAGTATAATAATTATCAGTCAATGGATAAAAGAGATAATCTCTCTGAACTGGACAAAGAAGGAATAAGCGAGTCTGTGGTACAACGATTTGAAACATGCTATGATACATTATGGAAACATTTAAAAAAATATCTTGAAGAAGAACTTGGCATACCTGATGTACCAAGCAGTCCAAAGCCTGTTCTGCGCCTGGCACATAATAATGGTATAATTGAAAATATCGAAAACTGGATCGATTATGCAAATGCAAGAGTCGGTACAGCGCACGATTATAGTGAAGAGAAATTTAAAAATGCACTTAAAAAAACTGGTGATTTTATTCAGGATGTAATATTGGCATACGAATTAATGACAAATGAAACCTGGGTTAAAAATAAAAATAAATAATGAAAGAAAACCTGATTGATATAGAACCAAAATATTTAGTTATTTTAAAAAAAATATTTAAATTGTATATACCATCAAAAACTGTATGGGCTTACGGTTCGCGGGTAACATGGACAGCAAATACAAAATCTGATCTGGATATTATTGTTTTTGATGTAAATTCTAAACAGATTAATAATTTAAAAGATGCATTGGCAGAGAGTGACCTGCCCTTCTCTGTTGATGTAATGAATTGGGAAAAGATTCCTGAAACATTTAAGGAAAATATTCAGAAAAAATATGTAGTGTTACAGGATAAGGCAGATCTGGAAGATTGGAAGGAGTGCAAGCTGGGAGAAGTGGTAGAGATTAATAAAAATTCTATCAATTTAGATTTTAATCACGAAAAAATATTATATCTTGATACTGGGTCAATTACACAAAACAGGATTGAAAACTTACAAGAGGTTGAACTTAAAAAAGCTCCAAGTAGAGCAAGACGATTAGTAAAAAAAGATGATATCATATATTCAACAGTGAGGCCTAACCAATTACATTATGGTTATATAACAAAACCTCAAGATAATTTAGTTGTTTCAACAGGATTTGCTGTTATAGAGAGCAATAGAATTAAAATTATTCCTAAATATCTGTACTATTTACTTATTCAAAATGAAATAACAGAATACTTACACTCTATAGCGGAAGCATCTACATCAGCTTATCCATCATTAAAACCAAGCGATATTGAAAGTCTAGATATCCTCCTCCCTCCTCTTTCAGAACAACGCGCCATTGCATCTGTTCTTTCAAGCTTTGATGATAAAATCGCTCTGCTACATAGACAAAATAAAACCCTGGAAGCAATGG
>JBBAGC010000123.1:0-6180 GCA_041655115.1 Spirochaetota bacterium
TAAGAGCAGGGCTGCCCAGGCGGATTCCGCTTGTTACAAATGGCGACTTGTCATCAAAGGGAACGCCGTTTTTGTTGCATGTAATGCCAGCCTCATCGAGCCTGTTTGCAACATCCTTTCCTGTGAGGTTTTTATTTCTTAAATCAATTAAAATAAGGTGATTGTCTGTTCCTCCTGAAACAAGGTTAAGCCCTCCTGAAAGAAGAACCTCTGCAAGCACGTGTGCATTTTTAACAATCTGTTTCTGGTAATCAACAAAGGAGGGCTCAAGGGCCTCTTTAAAGCATACAGCCTTTGCAGCTATTGTGTGCATAAGCGGGCCGCCCTGTGTTCCTGGAAACATAAACTTGTTAACATCTTTTATAAGAGCCTCACTTGTGAGTATAACTCCTCCTCTTGGTCCGCGAAGGGTTTTGTGCGTTGTCATTGTTACATAGTCTGCAAGCCCTACAGGTGAGGGATGCTCCCCTGCTGCAACAAGCCCTGCTATGTGTGCAATGTCAGCAAGGAGCTTTGCACCTACAGAATCAGCAATATCTTTAAACCTGGCAAAATCGATTATTCTGGGATAGGCAGATGCGCCTGCTATGATAAACTTTGGTTTTGTTTCTTTTACTGTTTTTGCGAGCTCATCATAGTCTATGAGCTGATTGTGTTTTTTTACTCCATAGGGCACTACATTGAAATACTTTCCTGAAAAGTTTACAGGTGAACCATGGGAAAGGTGGCCTCCATGAGCAAGGTTCATGCCCACATAGGTATCGCCTGCATTTAAGAGGGACATCATAACTGTCATATTAGCCTGTGCACCTGAGTGGGGCTGCACATTGGCTGCTTCAGCATTAAAAAGTTTTTTGACTCTATTTATAGCAAGTGATTCTACTTTATCAGCTTCCTGGCATCCGTTATAATATCTTTTTTCAGGGTAGCCTTCAGCGTATTTATTCGTAAGGGTAGATGATGATGCCTCAAGCACAGCTTTTGAAACATAGTTTTCAGATGCGATCATTATAAGGTTGTCTTCCTGCCTTTTGTTTTCAGCCTGGATAATATTATAAACTTCAGGATCATCTGATTTAAGATTATTGAATAATGCCATTTTAAACCTCTTTATATAAAGAATTTATTAGCCAAGTTTTGCTTTTCAGGAATATCTGCTGAATTTAAATTCAGCAGATATTATTCATTAGAGGGAACCTGATTTATGTCAATTGAAAAAATTATATCACAGTGCCTGTGCTTAAGGTTTGATTATAGACTGTTTGCATTTTTAATTCCTTAGACTGAGCAAGGTCAAAGCTTTAATAAATAAATGGAAAGACAATTTTCCTGTTTGCAGGATAATCATCAAAATTCTTTAAATACCAGTCATGATGATTCCTTGCCCTTGGAACCAGGTTTGCATAAGTCCAGACTGCAAATGCCAGTGCAGGAAGGTTCCATGCTATTATTGCAAAACCAGCCCATTCCATGATCTCCCCGAATAAATTGGGAGATGTGATATAATCGAATAAAAACCCTTTTGGAATCTTGTAGCCTGTTTCTTTTGGTTTTCTCAGATTGATTAATATTGAATCTGATTTCCAGTTAATTGTTAAACCTGTAAAAAACAATAGAAATCCGAAAATCGTTATTGGGCTTGTTAACCAGTTGAGATCATACTGATCTGGCTTTGCCAAAATAGCTAAAAAAAATCCATTTAAGCCTGCATTGATTATGTTAAAAAATATTCCACTGAACATGATTAAGATGGGCATTTTTTTATCAGTTGGTTTTATTCTAAATGGATATACGAATGTTCTGTTTAAGTAATGGATAATCCAAAGGGAAAAGATTATCCAGGAAAAAGAATTAAAACTGTTTTTGCTGTAAAATAAAAAGAAAGTCATAATAGCCAGGGAAGGAAACTCCATGATTATCCATGCCAGCTTATTGTTTATCATTAAACCCCAATTATTGGAGGTATGCCTTCCAAATGGAGCTGTTACAAAAAATAATAAAATATGGACAAGCAATGCTAAAATAAGCCAAGCATATGTAAAATTGTTAAAAAATTCAATATTCATAATCATACCATTTATAAAAATCAGTAATTGTTTCTGTGATAGACCTGTAATTCAAATTCAGATCCTTTTGTGCCTTTGAATTAACCATATTTTTGTGGCCATTTTTTATTGTTGAAATTGACTGGATTGTAAATACAGGAGCTGCCTTTGTGATCTTGCTCCATAGTTCAATTAAAGGTAATAATCCGACCATGAGCCAATAGGGCAAAACAAGTTCAGGTGTTTTTACACCAGTGATATTTTTAACCTGAAGGGCTACTTCTTTAATTGTATGGTATTTCCCTGTCAGATGGTATATTTCACAATGCTTCAGATTGCTTATTGAATTTACCATGGCCTGAGCCACATCACGAACATCAACCAAATCGTATCCACCAGGCGGAAGAAGGGGGATTTTTTTAGCCCTGAAATCGAGCAATGCCTTACCAAATGCACTTGGTATAAAATCATAGGGTCCAATAATGGAGCTTGGTCTTACTATGCAGCCTTTTATTTTATTATTTTTAAATGCAGATAAAACAATTTTCTCTGCTTTTACTTTGCTTGCTTCGTAGGCGTATCTTTTTTCTTTATAGGCTCTGTCTTCATCCAATGGCTCGTCCTGGGGAGTTTCGCTGGTAACATGAATTGAAGAAACATAAATAAATTTTTTTACCTTATGCTTTATAGAGGCATTTAATACATTTCGCGTTCCATTTATATTTGTATTGTAAACAGAATTATCCAAATCCCTTGAGATTGAAATAATAGCAGCGCAGTGAAAAACAACGTCACAATCTTTAACCAGGTTTTCAACATCTTCAATATTTAATATATTTCCCTGTATAGTTTTAATATTTAATTTTTCCAAAGCCCTTTTATTAGTAAGATAAAGAGCCTTAACTGTATGATTTTCCTTGATTAAATACTGGCATAGGACGTTGCCTAAATGTCCGCTTGCTCCGGTTACTGCAACTTTCATGTTTAAACCTTTTTATTTTTCAGGCAGATCCTGTGCTAAAAAAATCACAGGAAGTGTTAAAACTATTTTTATTTTAAAACATTTTTTCAGCAGGTTAATATTAGTCAATTAAAACTTGAATATTTTACTATTCTTATTATTTATCACTTATACCTATTAAAAAAATGGGAGAAGATATGAAAAAGATATTTATAATAAACGGAATTATACTGCTCTCCCTTTTAATGATTGGATGCGGAAAAGATAAAAGTTCGGTTCAATTGCTGGATAATCAAAAAATAGTTCAGGGAACAGTATCCAATGTATTTGATAGTGAAGAAGAGGCATATGTCATAATTCAAACTGATTCAGGGGAATTTGTAATAGACTGTCAGAAACAAAGTTTTGAACAAACAGTAGAAGATAAGGATTTTGTTAAGGTAATTGTTGAAGATATAAATGTTCAAAATGGAGTTAAAGTAGGGATTCTTTTTTCAATTATTGAACACAATAAATTTGAATAATTCTTTGGGTTTTATACTTATGTTATCATAAGGTTGCGGGAAAAAATTATGAAAAGATTACCAAATATACATCCAGGTGAAATTTTAGAAGAGGAGTTTCTTAAGCCTTTAAATATTACTGCTTATAGAATTGCAAAAGAGACAAGAGTATCTCAAACTAGAATTTCAGAAATAATTAAAGGGAAAAGAGGAATAACCGCAGATACTGCTTTGTGATTTAGTAAATTTTTCGGCAACTCACCTCAATTTTGGCTTGGATTACAGAATGATTTTGATCTTGAAGAAGAAATTCATTTAAAATCAAAAGTATTAAATACAATTCATAATTTTAAAGAATTAAATTTATCCCATGTGTAGAAGCTTTTGAAACATCCGTATTCTAATAGCAGGCAATAATTAAAAGTTTTATTTATATGATAACTGTGCTAGCATATAGGGTCATGTCTTTTACAGTAAAATAGAAAATTACTGGCAATGTCAATGTGGTAAACTCGAAATGTATCCGCAACAGATGTCATAAATGGAGATAATAATCAATGAGTAAATTAAGGACTTCAATCACAGTTCAGGGTACTGAAATAGCAATATATTCAATATCACAAAGCGATTATATTTCTTTAACAGATATTGCAAAATATAGAAACAGTGATGCGCCGGCAGATATTATTAAAAACTGGCTTCGCAGCAGAAGCACTATAGAGTTTTTAGGTTTATGGGAAAAATTGAATAACCCTGAATTTAAACTGGTCGAATTCGACCAGTTTAGAACAGAGGCTGGAAGTAATTATTTTGTATTGTCACCTAAAAAGTGGATTAATTCTACAAATGCGATTGGTATCACATCAAAATCGGGTAAATATGGTGGAACTTTTGCGCATCAGGATATTGCTTTTGAGTTTGCCTCCTGGATCAGTGCGGAGCTTAAGCTTTATATTCTTAAAGAATTCCAGCGATTAAAACAGGAAGAAATTCAGCAAAAAAGGCTTGAGTGGAATGTTTCAAGAACTATTGCCAAGGTCAATTATGTAATTCACACTGATGCGGTAAAAGCGCACCTTATACCGGAAGATGTAGCCAGACATAAAAAGAAATTTATTTATGCTGATGAAGCAGACCTTTTGAATATTGCCCTTTTCGGCAAAACCGCGCAGGAATGGCGGGATGAAAATCCTGATCTTAAGGGGAATATTCGGGATCATGCCACATTGGAACAGCTGGTTGTGCTTTCAAACATGGAAAGTTATAATTCTGAATTGATAAAACAGCAGATCCCGGCAGAAGAGCGATTGAAACAGTTAAACAGAATCGCAATTGAACAAATGAAAGTATTAATAGAAAATAAATCAATAAAGAAATTGGATAAATAGTAGGTGCCCAAGAAACAGCAGCTTGAACTTACCTATGTTGGTAAGGATGAACGGTAAAACTTGAGCCCTGTGTTCTTGTAGAGGAACCAGATAATAATTATGGCGATAAAAAAACTGAAAATATATTTATCTATGCGATAACTGTGCTAGCATATAGGGTCATGTCTTTCTCTTCAAGATGTTCCCTTTAAATCTAAAAAAATAATTTATATAATTATGAACTTGACATCATATTCATTTGGCATCATATAACTGTTGGTATATATTGTGATTATGTGGGGAAACGTGATATTAAATGTTTTTATGAAAAAATGATACCTTTAGCAGATGATCTTTATGATAAGATTTTATATTTAAGGAGGGAGAAAAATGAAAACAATAAAAAGAAAAAATGACTTTATTGATGAATTGACATCTACATTGTTAGAAAAAAGAATAAAGAAAGCCCATAAAGAAGCTGAAAAAGCAATTCTCCAAATAAGACTTTCGGAATTAAGAGAAAGGCAAGGTGTTCGGCAGGAAGATATTAAATCATTTTCACAGTCAGGTGTATCTAAACTCGAAGCAAGAAAGGACATGAAGATTTCTACTTTAATTGAATATCTTGATAATATAGGATTAGGAATTGAAATAAAGGCTTATACAAAGGATAAAAAAAAGAAGAAAGAAGAAATAATAATTTTAAAATCATAAAACCGCCAGGTTTTTTCTCCACATAACAGCTCAATAGCAATTGGTTCTGTATAAAAATCCTTCATATTTATATTAGCCTGCTCTGAATAAGGGTTGATTTTTTTGGTTTTCACGCAAAAGAGAATCTCATGTCAATAAAAGTATTCTATATTTGGGAACTTTTTATTTAGTCTGATTTTGGAACTATTTACTTGACAATTATTAGAACTAAACTTATCTTGTATGTCATGAACGTAGTATCTCGTAAAATCATAAATGATTTTATAAAAAAGCATGCAGACTCGAAGAGCTCGTTAGAATCCTGGTATTTAGAAGCAATAAATGCTAATTGGAAAACATCTATGGATATTAAGAATAGGTATGTCTCTGCGTCTTTTTTAAGTAAAAACTATGTTATTTTCAACATAAAGGGGAATAGCTATCGTTTAGTAACACAAATTGCCTATAATACTGGTATTGTTAGCATTAAATGGATAGGTACTCATGAGGAATATAATAAAAAGACTTTTCCTTAGATCATTATTGAGCAAGGAGGTATAGATATGAACAAAATAAAAATTATAAAAAATGAAAGAGATTATAAAATAGCT
>JBBAGC010000124.1:0-6160 GCA_041655115.1 Spirochaetota bacterium
ATACAGAAACAAGGGAGTGCGCAAAGCTGCCAGGTATCCTGGTTTTCTTGAGTTTTTAGGCGGATTTACACTTTATAGTGGTGAAACAAAAAATGATAATTTGAAAAGTGATGTTGAGTTTGATCCCGGTTTATTTTTAGGCTTGCGCTACACAACAAAGGATAAAGGTTTTTTTGTATATGGCTATGAATTTAATTATCAGTCCTTTGCTTTTAAAGATTCAGATGATTTGAAAATTAAATCTTTTAATTTGAACATTCCTCTTTTTATAAGGATTCCTTTGTGGGTATATATACCTGCATTACCACAGTTTACTCATATATATTTTGGTCCTTCTTTGGGTCTTGGTGTTTTAAGAGTTCCCTATAACACTGGAGTTAAAGAAGATAAGACAACAGGTTTTGGTCTTAATGCTGAGGCTGTTGGGGGACTTAAATTTGGAATTACAGAAAATGTTTCTTTTAATGCTGAGTACAGATATAAGCCAGGAGTGGCGAATCCTTTCTGGTATAGCATTGATTCGGAATCTCATAGGACAAGGTTAAGTGATAGCATGGTGATCTTTGCTTTAAGTTTTGCACCCTGATGGGTTTGGTTCAGATGAATGTTTTTTTATGTTGTTAAAAATCGCTCATAGCAAAGTCAGTGATAGATCAATTGTCATAATTAAAGAACTCCCTGTTGTTCAGGGCAATAACAGCGACGAGTATCTTATTGAAGATCAGGTTATGGAGCGTGTGGAACCAATATTATCCATGATTGATTCCAGAACAGAACTTGAAATTGTAAGGTACGCAGCCTGATACAGAAAACCCTCTTTTCATCAATAAAAATCAAAGCATAATACTCTGCTCTTTTTATATATAATGCTTTACAAAAATATATTATAAAGAAACTATACTGCCTGGAACAGGCATGCCTGTTCCGTATTTCTTATATTGCAGGGTGTTTTATATGGTTACAAAAGCAGCTGGTGTTTTAGGAGGAGTGGGACTTGTCCTTCTGGGCATGGCAATTATGACTGACGGGCTTCAGTCATTAGCTGGGGACAAAGTAAAAAAACTCCTGGCCCGTTTTACTGGTAAACCCATTACTGGAGTTGCTACAGGCGCAGGAATAACAGCTCTTACCTATTCATCAAGTGCTACAATTTTGGCAACAATTGGTTTTGTCAATGCTGGTCTTTTGTCATTTCCCCAGGCCATAGGTATTATTTTTGGCGCTAACCTTGGAACAATATCCACAATATGGATAGTTGCATTTGTTGGATTTGAGTTTAGTATAAGTACTTTTACTTTGCCCTTAATTACCCTGGGCGCGCTTATGAAGCTTATACTAAAGGGTAACAAGGGTTTTATAGGTATGGCTCTTGCTGGTTTTGGGCTTCTCTTCCTTGGTGCTGATATGCTCCAGCATAACATGAGCAGTTTGGGAGATGTTGTTGAGCTAACAGGATTTTTGTTTTCTTCATGGGGTGATCGTTTTATACTTTTAGGTTTAGGTTTTCTCATGATATTTTTGCTCCAGTCATCTACAGTGGGAATAATAACTGCGCTTGCTGCTTTAAGTTCAGGAGCAATAACCACAGAACAGGCTGCACTTATTGTAATAGGCCTTAATATGGGTAAGGTTTATTACGGCTTTCTTGGATATATTGGTGCATCAGTAACAGGGAAACGAACAGCCATGGTGCACATGTTTTTTAATTTTGCCACTGGTATAATTCTTTTTGCTTTTTCCGGTTTTTTTGTGCCATCTATAATTGCACTCTGTAATTATATGGGAACATCATCTCCATCAATAATAGTATGTGTTTTTCACACAGCTTTTAATATTGCAGGAATTGTTTTTTGGCTTCCTTTAAATAAGTCAATTGCTGCATTTATAGAAAAGCTTTTACCACAAAAGGGTCCTGTTTTAACCCGTTTTTTAGATTATCATCTTGCTGCAGTTCCTCATGTTGCTGTTGAAACAGCACGCCTTACCATTATTGAAATTGCCCTTGTATTGTTTAATGATATAAGGCAGCTGGTTATATCAGAAAAATCATACAGGGAAATAGTTCAGGATATGGCAGATGTTGATGCTGCCCTGATTGAAACGCGCAGGTATCTGGCCAGTGTTGTTTCTTCTCCTGATTCAAGTCAGATCCATACTCAGCATCTGGATGTTATCCATGCTATGGAGCATTTGTCGCGTCTTGCTGAAGCCTGTCTTGAAATTGAGAATGTGAGAATAACTGCAAAGTTTGATTTTTTACATAAGCTGGCCTATGATCAGATGAAAGAGTTTGACGGAGTATTAGAATGGCTCAATGGTGAAAGGAAAGAAGCCCCTCTGTCAAGCATAGAGAGGGTTTCCACCATGTTTGCTGAAATAAGGCGGGAAAAGCGTACTAATATGATTGCTGATATAGCCCAGGGACAGCTAAATCCTGATCAGGGTTTTGAACACCTGGAGGCAATGCGCTGGATAGACAGAATCGCATATCATATATGGCGAAGTATTTTGCACATTAGCCACCAGTAAAAATGAGTTTTATTTATTTTATCATTTCATCAATGATTTCTTTAACAGGCTTAACATCCTTTATGAGAGCACTTACCTGTCCTGCTCCTGCTGGAATAAGATCAAAATCTGCACTGCTCCATGCCTTGTCAGCGTTTTTGAGTTGAAATTCTTTTTTAATATCAAATCCAGGAGAGTTGATTAGTTCTTTAATTTCCTTTGTCATAATGGCTCGCATCATGAGGTTTTCCACTGGAAGCAGTTCTGTTCCGCCATCTTTGCATTGAACAATAAGATCTTTCCACTTTTCGTGTGCAGTGCTTTCCTGTGAAGCAATTAATCTTGTGCCAAGCTGCACTCCTGATGCACCCAGGGCAAGTGCTGCCTTGTATCCGCGTGAATCAGCTATTCCGCCTGCAGCAACAACAGGTACATTAACATTATCTGCAATTAAGGGAACAAGAACCATGATTGAAGATTCCGGGCTGGTAGACCTTAATCCTCCAGCTTCAGAGCCGGCAGCAACTATGCCATCTGCCCCTGTTTCCACAGCGCTTATTGCGTGTTTTAAAGATAGTACCACATGAAGCCCTTTCATACCCAAATCATGGAGCAGGGGATAAATCTTTCCTGGGAAACCCACAGATGTTGTAATGGTTTTTATTCCAGCTTCAGCAAGTATGGGAATTATCTGTTCAGAAAGAGGGTTTACTATCATTAAATTTGCACCAAAGGGTTTGTCTGTTTTTTCTTTAACTTGCTCTATTAGTTTTTTTACATCATCAATATTTCTTGTAAAGCCAAGTGCCATCATGCCATAGCCTCCGGCATTGCTTACAGAAGCTATAAGATCCGGGCTGTTCATTGCGCCAATAGGCCCCTGTATTATAGGATATTTTGAACCTGTCATGTCTGTTAGTTTTGTCATTGTGGCACCTTTTTGCAGAGTTTATTATTGAAACAGGGTATATGATTCAAAAAAGGATGATATTATATTTTATGAATCTTAACCTTTTTCTTTTATGTAATAAATTTTATATCAGTCAAGAATTTTTTATTTAATATAAACCTTTAGTTCATATACTTGTTGACTAATGAATAGTGCTTTGATATAAGAATAAAACTCTAATTTTGCGAAAGTGGATAATGTTTGAAAATCGTAAAAACATATTGGACGTTTGTGACTATATTGATCATATAATATGCTCTGATAGGGATTTATTCTGTATCAGAATTCGTGCAATAAAAAAAGAGTTAAAAAGAACCCTTAAACTTAATCCTAATTGCTGCAGCCAGGAAGAAATTGACTTTCTTGTTAAAAGGCTTTGAAATGAACCCTCTTGTTTTTAAGCTTGTCAGAATAACTGCATTTGCCCTTACCGGATTTTTTACAGCAAAAATTTTTATAAAATACTTTAAAGGGAAAAATAAAAGTTTTACCATGTCTGATCCTGAAATTATTGCTATTGCAGTATTTTTTGGTGCTATTTTTTCGGGTTTTTTGTCATTTCTAATCAAGGCTTTTTTCAATAATTAGATATTCTTTGGTATATGATGATATAAGAGCACTTAATTTTAAATAAAAGTTAAGGGATTAATTCTGATGATTTTTATTTACTTTTCTTCTATTATATGCTATATTATATTTACCATATTCATTCAGGGAGGGGATTATGGAGATTGCAAATATTACTGGCATAGGATCTGTTGCTTCTGGTTTTACTACAGAATCCTATAGCCCTGTAAGATCAAATCCTGAAACTCAAGAGGTTGAAGTACAAAAAACAGAAAGAATGCCTGAGGAAAATAAAGGAAACAACATTGATGTAACTGCTTAATATAATTACTGTGACTGGTTTTTGTATCCAAGCTCTTTTATAAAACGGGGCAGTTGTTTTTTGCTGTTTAAATGATATACAAGATGAAGTTCATTTTTTGCACGTGTAATAGCAACATAAAAAAGTCTTCTTTCCTCTTCCAGATCAGAGGTTTTGTCCGGAATAATTTTATCGCTTATTCCTGCAATAATAACTGTGCCAAATTCAAGTCCCTTTGAAGCGTGCATTGTAAGAAAAACAGCCCTGCTTGAAACAGAATTTTCCAGCTCTCCCTTTAACAGTGCACCCTGATAGTTGTTTCTGTAAATGATTGCTATATCATTCTTCTTGTCAGAGTTTAAAATAATTTCTTTAATTATCTCAGATTCAGTTTTTTTCTTTTGAACCTGATGTGCCTGAACTTTGCCCTTTATATTTCTGCATGAAACGATCTTTTTAGCTGTTCTAAACTTGTTTTGTTTTATAAACCTGTTGGATAGCTTTATTATTTTTTTACCTGAACGATAATTTTTAGTGAGCTTTTGTACATTTACCCCTGGGAAGTATTTTGCTATGTTAATAATATATTCCACATTAGCGTTTCTGAAACCATAAATTGACTGGTAATCATCACCTACCATAAATAGCGCGGGATTTTTATTGCATAATAAATTTGAAAGAAAATCAAAATTATCATCTGAAGTGTCCTGAAATTCATCTACAAAAATATATTTATACTTTTTTAGCACATCTTTTCTTATTTCATCTGACTGGTGTAAAAGGGAAGTTGCATGTGAAATTATATCGTCAAAGTCTATAAGTGATTTTTCTTTTTTATGCATGGCATAGGCTTTGGGAATATCCTCCATGAGCTTAAAAAGTCCATTTTTTTTAAGCTTATCCCTGGAGGAGCTGTCCAGCCTGTCAAGCCTGCATGAAAGCCTGAATACAGTTTCATTTGGAATTCCCAGGTACAGCTTTTTGTTGTTGTGAATTATGGTTTTTATAATTTCTTCCTTTTCATCTTCTGTGATGAGTTGGGGAAATGCCATAAATCCGGAATGTTCAAGGTATGCTTTTGGGTATTGGCGGAGCAGATGAAATGCAAATGAATGAAAGGTTCCGGCAAAAATTTTATTTACATCCCTGTTCAGGCTGCTTTGAAGCCGTGATTTTATTTCTTCTGCAGCTTTTCTGCTAAAGGTAAGCACCAAAAGGTTCTCTGGCAAAAGTTCATTAAAGTGGAGAACATTTGCAATTTTGCTAATCATTGTGGTGGTTTTGCCAGTACCAGCCCCTGCAATAACAAGGTTTATTCCCATGTCAGGAGCTGCTGCTAAAGCCTGTTCTTTGTTAAGTTTTCCCTTGTCCATACTATTAATACGATAAAGGGCTAAAATTTTTTGAAATTTTTTTGATTTTTTTGGGTTTTTTTACTGCCCGGATTATCGGGTAAGGTTCAGGTTACCTCGATACACCTTACCTCGATACACCGACTGTGTCGGTACTCGGTAACCGAAAATAATGGTGCTCTGACCCCAATTCTTTCATAAGCGCTTTTTCTGCTTGTTTAGCACTATTTGTAGTGGTGCTCTGACCCCTGAATCTTTTGCCGTACTTCGAGTGGCGGAGCCGGGGTGAGGTCTATGGGGTCAGAGCATAGCCCGGTTTATACTCAAACCAAGCCATTAGGATCGTTTATGGAACTGCATGATACAATTGTGAATATTGTTCAATAAAACAGTTGACATTCACTCTGGGAGAGGTTTATTTAAGTCTGGCTTATTGTATTATTTTTTAACATCAAATTATAAATTTATTAAAATAAATGAGAG
>JBBAGC010000125.1:0-6141 GCA_041655115.1 Spirochaetota bacterium
GGAGTCATAAAAATCAGACTATGGAGACAATCAATAGTTTTATCTGAAAGTTCAGTTCTTTCTATCAGATAGTTCATAAATTTTTTGAATGAGGGTTTCATATACATATTTAGAATAAGTAGAATCCTTTACTTCAAGTATTTTTTCACTATAATCATAATCAAATTGAATATATTCAACAACTTTATCTTTTAATTTATTATCGTATGATTTATATTGTTCGTATAACTCACCATTTCTTATGATAATGGCATAAGCGCTATATGCTGTTCTTACCGCTGATTTATCTTTTTCGAGCAAACTAATATATGTTGCTCTTGAGCTATGATGTTCATAATGTTTTTCAAAAAATCCTTTCAAAGATCCATTTTGATCGAAGTATTCTGATACTTTTTTTATAATATCATTTATTTTTTGATTTTTTAACTTCGAGATCAAATCCTCACTTAATTCTGTAATAGATTCATCAGGTCTGTCATATCTTTCCAATATATGTATAATTAAAAATTCATCCTCGTTTGTTTTATGTAATTCATTGAATGTATTTTCTGAAAAAATTTTATTTGATTCAGATTCAAAAGCTTTTGTTATTTTTTGAAGTTCTTTATCTTTGCCAAGCATTTCTGCTACTTGTTTAACAGCTGCTTTTCTTTCCAATCGCACAGTTTCGTCCTTCAATCTATTCCCGGTTTGGTCTACTTGAAAATTATCACTTGATACTTCTAATTTATGCTTTGATAAATTTATATGAATTTTAATAATACTTCTTTTAGGTGCTAACATTTTTGCTTGTATGCCAATTAATTTATCTCCAGCTGACAATTTTTCAATTGCTTTTTCTTCAATTTTTTCCCACACACCTAAATCCAAATCACTTCTTTCTAATGGTGCTCTAATGGTTTGAAATGCTGATTTTCCAAGTTTTATTGTAACACCGCTGCCATCTTCAGCTTTTTCAATTTTTAAAGGAGTCCATTGATCTTTGTCTGACAAATCATAGACTTTATTTGATAATGACTTAATTATATATTCTTTCTCTTCATCTGTAAATTTTTCTATTTTAAATAATTCGACAATCTTCCTTCCATAGGATTCGTATCTTTCATGAAATTCTTTAAATACTTTATAATCCTTGTCAAAATTCTGTATAGTTTCAATTATTTTTGAAATTTCATTCTCGTATGTACTTAATGGAAGATCAGTAGACTTTAATTGGTTTTGCTTTTGTAACTTATAGAAATATTTTCTTTTTAAATCTATGCTCCATGAGTACCGGCCTTTGGATGTAAAAACCTTTTTAATTTTATCAAGTATAATTTCTTCAGCTGCATTATCATTTTTTTTATTCATTTATTATATTCTTCTCCTTCTCCAAATCTTCCGTTTTCTAAAAAACACACTCCTTCATTTCAATAATCATAAGTTTACCATTACATATACCTGCAACCTCTATATCCTGACCAGGCTGTAAAGAGAGCTCACGGTCTCTTTAATTTTTTCCGAACTTATGCTATACTTAAATCCTTTCTATAAATGATCCTTTTTCAGAGTCATGCATCTTGTAAAACCTTAACTCACTAAATCCATTCATTTTTTTAAAAACATAAATTGCCTTGATATGCTTCGATGCCTCTTCGTCTTCTGCGGCTCCATACATTCCGCCAAACGGAGCTTTCGGGAAAACGGCATTCTCTTTAGCGTCAAAAATTACTAAGTAATAAGTGCCATCGGTCGAGAAAGTATCTTTCTTAATTTTACAGAATTCCTTTAATTGATTGGTGTCAATCGGCTCGGTGCAAAAATACAAATCCATCGTATCTGTCCAAATACTTAATTTCTTATTTTTTGTATCAACAAACTTATAAGGGAATTGACTGTCAAACGCTCTCGAAGGTGCTCCTGAATGAAATGAAACTGCAAAAATAAATGTTAAGATAAATGCCGATACATAATACTTGATAACTTCCTTCCTGCCTCTATTGTCTCCCCACCTGATCACGATTGATGGTTTAATTAATCCAATAAAAAACAATACAAAAGATATAAAACAAAGAAACCCGAACAATGTACTCATATTTATCTCCTCTCATTTTCAAAAAATTGATTTTTAAAATCATATTCAGAAACTCTCTCAAAAGATTAAGACTCAGCAGCTTTTATATATATTCTTACTTCTACAAAACGCACTATTAAACCGATAATAAATACGGGTAACAGCCTCCACAATTTTTTAACCAGCTTCCCCTTTTTGTTTAAGCCCGGCCGTTTCAGCTTCATCCTTTTCAGCTCTCTCTTTAAGAACCTGAAAGTTTATCATGGTCTTTAGCATGCCTAAAAATTCCGGATCCTGAATTTCATCAAGTCCGGCAAAAATAAATTTTTTAAGGGCTGACAGCAAATCCCACCAGCCGGTGCGCGAAATCTGTTCAATAGATGTTATCCCAGGAAAAGTCTCAACATTCCCATTAATACCGGACAAATGGCCGTTTTGTTTTTTCTGACTTGTCGATTTTGACATGTCATTTTCAACAGGCAACTCTGCACCCCTCTCCTTGAGGAGAGGGGACGGGGGTGAGGTCACAAACATCTCACCTTCGCCTGTGAGAAGCCAGGTGGGGTTGACGTTGAATTGAATAACAATATTCGCAACCGTTGAACTGGATAAATCCTTTGATCTTCCTTTAATAAAGTCAGTTAAGCCACCTGCAGTAATACCAATCTGATCAGCAAACTTTTTTTGCGTAAACCCAAGAATGTCAATTATCGCTATTATTCTATCTCTCATTGATAAGAAATTCCGTATTTTTTTACCCATATAAGAAATTTCTTATTGATTAATAAGATATATCTTATATGGTGGTGGTGTTGGTGTTAATTAACCCTCTTAATGCGGGTTTGCGAACAAACACCGCAACCTCATAAAAAGAGGAGTTAATTACCAGCAATTAATTATGTCTCCAAGTGTCGCTCTTGCGACAGTTAGACGTGCAAACATAATATAGAGCATAATTAATTGCAACATTAAAATTAAAATGGAGGCAGGCATGAAGTGGCTTAAAGGGTTTAAAAAACTGTCATTCCGGTTCCACAGCTTTTCAAGGCAAAATTACTACATCTTCGAGATGTGCCCTAAGTATTATTTAGGATCATCCGTAGGTATAATCAATCCTCTCAGGCATATTGTCCCGTTCTCATTGCATCTTGAGACCGATGGCGACGTGATTATTATTTTCTTTAATATTGAATTTTACTGGGTCAGGGGGTGAGTGATGGGACTGCAAAGAACTGTTGATTCTTACGGATGTATTAACTTTGAGGGTAAAAACTATTTTACCTCTCTCTGGCCAGGAATGAGGGTTGAGGTTTTTAAACAAATGCCCTCTGGCTTTTGCGTCAAGGTTCGCGAACAGGAGATAAAAGTAATAGAAGGGAGACCGATTGTCTCTTTCGACGAAGCTTTTCCATATATTGATCCCGAATCGCGAGGAGCTTATAACCCTGAACGTGTCTCTCGGCACATGGAAGCCAAAAAGGATAACTGTCCGCAGGTTAATGAAGATCTTCGCAAACTTTGTGATCAGGCTTGTTCCTCTACAGAAGAATGGAAAAAATTTAAAGCTCTTGTAGTACAAGCCTGGGCTGAGGAATTTTCCACACATCTTGAAAATAATTTAAAAATTTTACCAGAAGAATTTCTCAACTTTTTGGGAGTGAAAGGAGGCTTCAGTTGAACACAGCAACACACGCAGCGCAGACTGCGATAACAACACTAAAAAATGAATTAAAAGACCTGAAGGTTACAGACAGGGATAGCCTTCGCAGAGTCCTGATCCTGAAACACGGGTCACTGACGCAGGCAGCGGAAAGTCTTGAATTACCATTTAACAGACTAAATGGCGCTATTTCAGGCAGAGAATCTTTGTTATATGTCGTGGATTCAATTCAGTCCGATCTCGGCCTTACAAACAGTCAGGTGCTTCAACTATGGCCGCTGCTCCGCACATGGCCACGCAAATCACGAATAGTAAGCTAAGGAGGATAAGGATGATTAAGAAGGCTAATGAATATCGAAAAATTTCCCGCCGTACTCTATGGCATCATTTTCAGTGGGTCTTATTCCTTTCTCGAACCGCTGGATGTTCAATTGGAGTACAAGCTCTGCTGGTATCGCTGAAAGAAACAGTGAAACATCTTCCGGTACGGCTAATTCACAAAGGCCAGCTTCACGGGCAGACTTACATAAAAGACGGCAGTTCGAAAGTTGAACTGAAATACATAAGCACTAAAGGAGGGTCGGTATGATTAAGAAAATCAAACTCATAGATCGGGGTTTGCAAGGCGATCTGATTGATGCTATGACCAGCATACATCAGGGAGTTGTTCTTCAGGGGGTCACATGGTGTTTTTGCATCGGTGCTTCTTATGACGAAGAGGGCAAGCGGGAGTTCCGTTTTGGAATTATTATAATCCGTGTCGAGAAATCAGCTCTTTTCTGCGGAACCAGGAAAACTTACGAATATCTTGATATCCCGGAATTTATGAGACATCAGTCCTGGCTGGATGACAGGGAGGGTACAGTATGACAATTCTCAATACTGTTACAGAAAAAATTAAAAAGCATAAATGTAATAAAGAAACAGGCTTCTGCGATCCCCTGTTGGATAGGCTTGAGGTCAACGGTTACCGTGGTAAAGGATTTTCTCGAGTACTCATAGTGACCAGAGAGGATTTATACAAAGCAGTCTGTGAACCAGCGGTTGTGGGAATTAAATACACAATCGGAGCTAAAGACAGGGGATTGATGCTTAACTACTGCCCGTTCTGTGGAACAGAGCTCGACTGGTTTCGTAAAACTGAAAAACGGCCAGAGGAGAATTTTTAATGAAAAGCATAAGCATGGAATTAATTAACCAGATTAAAGAAATCAAGGAAAAGGCCGGAATATCAACAAAATTGGCAATGGAAATACTTGTTGATACCGGAGTATGTGAAGAATCTGCGCTTCCCGATGTTGCAATCATGGACGCCATACTTCGCGGACTGGAAAACAAAAACAAAAAAAGGGAGAAAGCTCATGTTTAAAAAAATCAAACAATCAAGACGTAAAGAAGAGGAGATTGTCAGCTACATTGAACAGGAAGCAGGATGCACAATCCCGGATAAAGCAAGAGAGGCAATAATAAACGAGCTCTGCGTATCCTATAAACTCAACGGACATATATCCCAGGGATACATAGATAATTTAATTAAAGCCTATAAATATGCCTATGGCGCTAAAAGCGAAACGGCAGACCCCAAAAGGAATGCCGTTTCAGTAGTGTAAAAATAAATAAAAAATCGTCAGTCATATAGGAGTGTAAAAAATGAAAGAAAGATGTCAATCATTAATTTTTAAAGTTTTAGGCGTGTCAAAGAGGCAAAGCAATGAATAGGAGCAGGAGAACACGAAGCCAGCTGGTTATAGATGTAACAAAACTTATTATATCCAAATATCCGGTGCGGTGGAACGCGAAAGAAATATCCCATATGACCGGGGCAAATTTAAGAACAATAAACAGAGTATTGGCTGAAATGTCCGAGTCAGGCCTTTTGGATAAAAAACACCAGTCCTACAGTCTCCCTCTGAATGTGGTGAGTCAGTTCTATGGTGCCAAGTGGTATGTAAAGCAGGAGATCGACAAGGAAATTATAATCCATAAAAAAGGAGATAAAAATGAAGGATAAAAAGCAGAACGACATAATGTTCCCGATGACAAAAATAATCGGTGACAATATTCTCGATGTGGAAACAGGAGAAGTTATTAACACCGCAGATGCTGAATCAAGGCTTGTTATCTTTGAGCAGCAGATTGCCTCAGGGTGCATTCAGATCGCACTCGCGCTAAAAACTATACGCGACGAAAACCTCTATCTCGCCAGATGTAATTCCATGGCGGAATATATAGAGAAGTACCTTCCGATTTCTCTTAAGCACGCTCAGAAACATCTTCAGATTGCGGACGCATTTAACAGCAAAGCTCTAAAAAGATTCAGAGGGGCACCAATGAATATGCTGCTCGAAATCTCCCGCAATGAGGAGCTCCTTGAAGAGGCAAATGACCCCGGCTCTGACCCTCATGACGTTGTCCAAAAAGCCAGGGA
>JBBAGC010000126.1:0-6140 GCA_041655115.1 Spirochaetota bacterium
TTTTAAGAGAAGACTCATTAAATTTTCATAATACCTGAGAATATTCTTATTGGAAATTTGCACTGATCCATTAATATGCTTAATAAGAAGATCAGAATCTGTTCTTATCTTTACATCTTTTACCTGGAAATATTCTGCCATTTGAATAGCGCGTATTACAGCCATGTACACAGCTGTAAGCTTTGTTCTCTTTCCTATGAAATCTGACACCTTACCAATCTGCCTGTCACTGCTGTCTAATATAACAATTCCTATGCCTGAATTTCCCGGGCTTCCAGATGACTCTGCCCCAACATAAAAAATGAGAGAAGCATTGATAGGAATTACTGACAGTTCAGCACCACTCAAAAGTTCACGAACCATTTTTTCATCTTCATAAGATTGAGAAGGTAAAGGAGCAGAATCAGGTTTTTTCCTGATAATAATTTTTTTTCTGGAAGAGATTTTTTCATGCTTTAAAAGAAGTTTTCTGGCATCATCAATAATAGCAACAACATCTGATTCTTCACAGGATGCCAAATCAGATATTTTATCTATAGTTTTGCCCTCTGACAATAGCTGTAAAACCCTGTCAATAGTTAAAATCATAAAAGCTCTCTCCCGATACTTTAATTATAAATAAATCTTCCACAATTAGTACAGATTTCTACAGATGCATTTTTTAAAACAGAAGTAGCAATAAAGGATGGAATCTGAAAATTACAATGGCTGCAAATTTCTCCATTAAGCCGGGCAATTGCAATACCATCTTTTGATTCAATTAATTTTAAAAACCTTGACTTTACCTTAGGAGACAGGTTTTCGCTTAATTCATTAAAATTATTTTTATTTTTTAAAATTTCATCATTAAGTTTTTCAATCTTACTGTTTAAAGAGGCTATATCCAAAACAGTCTGTTTTGCAGACTCTTCGAATTTCTCCCTTAACAGATTCACTTCTGATTCAAAGGCTTCACTCTTTTCCATTAACTCAAGCACTTCATGCTCAATCAAATCTTTTTCATTTTCAAGCCTGATAATCTCTGACTCATTGGTTTCAATTTCCCTTGTGGATTTTAAAAAATCTTTCCTTTCCTCAGTTTTTTTAAGCCTGCTTTCAATATCTGCAAGAGCTGCTTCTTTTTCTTTAAGTTTTTTTTGAAGAGATTTATACTCTGATTCTTTTTTTTGTAAATTATCTTTGTCGCTTTTAAGATGATTTTCCCAGGTAGAGATGGACTTTTTACTGCGATTTATCTCTGCCTCATCAGCCATGACCTGTTTCCAGAAATGCTGCAATTCTAACATTAAGTTTATATCATTCATAATATCTCAATACACTTTAAATGGATTTTTTTCAATTTTCGATTCAATTACCTTTACAGATGCACCTGATTTTTCCAGATTTTCCTTTACTATGTTTGCCAAAAGATTTTTGAAAATTTTTTCTGTACCAAAATGTCCTGCATCAATTACACATTTATTATTTTCAATTGCTGTTTTTATATGATGATAACCAACATCTCCAGTAATAATACAATCAGGATTCCTGATGCTTATTACTCTCTCAATTGAACTGCCTCCTGAACCATTCAGGAAAGCAATTTTTTTTATAATAGTGTTTTCATCACCAGCAAAAATAACATAATCCAGGTTCAGTTTCTCCTTTACTATATCCAGGAGAAGCTTCAATTCAATACCTTTACTTATTTCTGAAAATGATCCCAGGCCAAGAGGCTTGTCTTCAAAATCATCCCTTTCCAAAAGAACTGTAGAATTATCAAATCCCAATACTTCAGCAAGGTAGCTATACATTATTTTATCAAAATTAGTATGCATGGAAAAAAGAGAAATACGCTTTGAAATTAAATTAATAATATTTTCAGATTTAACATCCCCCTGCACAATAGACTTTACAGGTTTAAATATCAAAGGATGATGACTAATAATAAGATTACAATTTAAAACAATCGCATCATTAATAACAAACCTGTCAGGATCAAGGCAGATGTAAACACCACGAATCTCCTCTTCAGGAAATACAATCTGATTGCCTGTATTATCAAATGATTCCTGAAGAAAAACGGGGAAACCTTCATCTAATAGATGTAACAAATCACTAACTTTCATATAAATATAATAATGTTTTAACTGCTATCATTGTCAAGATTTATTCTCTATTACAATACAAGCATTGAATCTCCATAGGAAAAAAAACGATATTCTTCATCAACAGCTTCCTTGTATGCTCTCATTGTAAGATCATACCCTGCAAAAGCTGACACAAGCATAAGCAGCGTTGAGTAGGGAGTATGAAGATTAGTAATGATACCATCAATTGATTGAACCTTATAGGGCGGATAAATAAAAATGTCAGTTTCACCTGAACCGTAGGTATATATTCCGTTGCGATAAATACTCTCAAGCACTCTCAAAGATGTTGTTCCAACAGCAATAATTCTTCTCCCTGCTTTTCTTGCCCTATTCAGGACTTCTGCTGTTTCCTCATCAATGCTGTAAACCTCTGAATGCATTTTATGATTTAACAGATCATTTTCACGAACAGGGCTAAAAGTACCCCATGAAACATGCAATGTTAAAAACAGCTTTTCAATTCCCATGTTACTCATGCTTTTAAAAATTTCATCTGTAAAATGCAGCCCTGCAGTAGGAGCAGCTACAGCACCGCTCTCTGTTGCATAAACAGTCTGGTATCTTTTTGCATCACCTAAATCTGATTTACGTTTAATATAAGGAGGAAGGGGAATTTCTCCTATCTGTTTTAACACCTCATCAGTAAGAGCTATGGAGGATTCAACTTTCAAATACTCCCCTACTCTTTCGGTCACTTTTAAACCTATGCTTTTATCTGCTACTGGAAATATCATTTCCCCTGTTTTAATTCTTCTGGTTCTGTTACATACTATCATCCATGTAGTATCGCAAATTTTTTTTGCAAGCACCACCTCTACTTTCCCGCCATGTACCCTTTGACAAAAAATGCGCGCAGGAATAACCCTTGTGTTGTTAAACACAAGCACATCATCTGCCCGTAAAAACTGTAAAATTGAACTGAACCTGGAATGAGTAAAATTACCGGAATTTCTATCAATAAAAAAAAGCCTGGAATCAGACCTGTTTGCCTGGGGGAATTGAGCTATAAGATGCTCTGGCAGATCATAGTTAAAATCTTCAAGAGTGTATTCTTTATTATCAGCAGCAATCTTCATTAATGAACAAAATTAACAGAAGACATCCTATGGGCAAGATAATTATTTTTAAATTTTATAAATTTTATTTTGTAATAATAATGATTTAATATCTCTTTATAGCCCTGTCCGTGTTCGCCCCTGCCCTTTGCACCCCACTGACTCATGCCTACTCCATGTCCCCAGCCTTTGCCATGAAGAACAAAGGAGTTGCCTTTTCTTTCTGAAGTAAAAAATGTACTTCTGATTTTTGAACCTGGAAAGAGCAGTCTAAATTCATTACCTGTTAAACTTATATTTCCACCATCATGTACTATACTTACTTCAACTACCCTGCTGTCAAATCGCTTAAAAGCGATACTTTTTATTTTTCCCATTCTGGGATATTTTTGTATCAATGCGTCCCTAATTTCATCAACTGAAAGTGTAACTTCCCAGTTATAATGAGGTGAATCCTGATCAAAGTTACACTGAACACCACGAATATATGGCAAATCACTCCCTTTCCATACATACTTTGGATCAATAGTTTTCCCACCGCTTGATGAATGAAAATAGGCAAGTATGGGTTCATGCTCATAAGTCATAACAATGCCGTTTGTTTCCTGCACTGCCTTTGTGGAATTAGGAGCTTCAGCTACTATACCCTTGTAAACCTGAAAATTTGTTGTACTATCAATGTCATAGATAGCCTGGCTTTTATTTTTTTTAAGCAGATGATAAAACGTATATGTTCTTGAAGCAACAGCCTGTGCCTTAAGAGCCTCCAGATTCCATGAAGCAGGCATTTCTGATGGGATAACGCTATAAAGATATTCTTCAACATTTACAACATTTACAATATGAATTTTTCCCAGAATATTATGGAGCTCAAATTTACCTCTATAACCTGTATCATTTATAAATACAGGTTCTCCTGCTGATTCAATAATATAAGGTGAAACAATTTTTTCAGGATAAAAAATCAAGCCACCTTTTCTGGTTTCATAAACAATATTATTGTTCTTTTTATCAATTACCTTAAGCCCACCCTTGGACGTAATTTTAAACTTTTTGTTTTCAGTTCCAACAAGAACGTTTACATAGTTGATGTCATAGCTGATACTTGCCTGTTTTTTTTGCAGATACTTTGGTGAAGGTGTACATGACAAAAACACAAGACCAGATGTACAAACCGAAATTATTATATTTATAAAAATACGCATAATAAAGCAATCAACCCTTTGGATGATAATTTTTATGAATTTCCTGGAGCTTCTTCCTGGCCATATGAGTATAAACCTGTGTTGTAGAAATATCCATGTGACCCAGGAGCTCCTGCACTGATCTTAAATCAGCTCCATTCTCTATAAGATGAGTAGCAAATGAATGCCTCAAGGTATGAGGAGTTATATTTTTTTGAATTTCAGTGCCAGCAACATAGTTTTTTAATAAACGCCAAACAGACTTTCTGTTAAGCTGGGAACCTTTTTTGCTTACAAAAAGAAATTCACTCTCCCTTGTTCCAAGAATAGCTGGTCTTGAATTTTTAATATACTTTGTAAGCAATCTTAAGGCTTCCTTCCCTACTGGCACAAGCCTTTCCTTGTCTCCCTTGCCTAGAACAGTTATAAATGAATTCTCAAAATCAACATCACTCTTTTTCAAATTAATCGCTTCTGAAATTCTAAGTCCACTTGAATATAAAAGCTCAAAAATTGTCTTATCCCTCAGCTCATAGCTTTCCTCTTCGGATATGGAATTAAAAAGCCTGTCTAATTCATTTATGGTTAAAAAATCAGGGAGTGATTTTTCAACCTGGGGAGTTTCAATTTTCTCCGTAGGATTGATTCTACCATCTTCCAGATTGTCAGACAAAAAATTATAGAACTGCCTTATAGCCGCAAGTGAGCGGGCAAGAGTTCTTGAAGAATTATTTTTATTTGTTTTTTCATATTTCAGGAATTGCTGAATATCATCCTGATTGGCTTCCATAATATTTCTATTCTTTGACGATAAAAAATCACTGAACTTTTTTAAATCATATGTATATGAGTAAATAGAATTCTGTGAAAGCCCCTTTTCAACTTGCAAGAACTTTTTAAATCTTTTTATAGCCGCAACTTCTTTCACCGGATTACCCCTGTAATAGTTTTACCACCCTCCACAACCAAATAATTTTTACCAGGAATGATTTATTGAAGATACCAATTACATTTACTATATCGGTAAGCCCATATTATGTCTTAATAGAATAGATTTTTTTATTCAAAAAAAGACATAATTTTTTAAAAAAAGAGTTTATTCCACTGTTTTTTTAAGATTACATGAGGAAATAAGGAGTATTGACTTTTACTTCTTTAAAGCTTTGTTTCTTTTTTTAACAGGTTCATCATTTATAATTTCCCCGTCTTTAAATACAATTTTTCTGTCAGTATAATCAGCAATTTCAGATTCATGAGTTACCATTATAATAGAAATACCAGTTTCTTTATTCAGCCTTGTAAAAAGATTCATAATCTCTGCTGAATTTTTTGAATCAAGATTACCTGTGGGTTCATCAGCAAGTATAATTGTGGGATCATTAATCAATGCCCTGGCAATTGCTACACGCTGCTGTTCCCCCCCTGAAAGCTTGTTGGGATGATGATGATATCTTCCAGATAAACCTACAAGATCAAGAAGGCTTTTTGCTTTTAAGTTTAATTCACTGGATGATACACCGCCTTTATAAAACAGAGGAAGTTCAACATTTTCAATTGCGCTTGTTCTTGCAAGAAGATTAAAACCCTGAAATACAAATCCAATCTTTCTGTTTCTTATTTCAGCCTTCTGGTCATTATTAAGGGAGCTTCCATCAATGCCATCAAGAATATAGGTGCCTGAAGTTGGAGTATCAAGAAAGCCCAGAATATTCATAAAGGTGGATTTCCCTGATCCGGAAGCACCCATTATAGCCATAAATTCACCTTCA
>JBBAGC010000127.1:0-6139 GCA_041655115.1 Spirochaetota bacterium
CCTTTAAGATGCTCATCAAGAATCGCATCAGATATCTGATCAGACACTTTATCAGGATGACCCTCTGATACTGATTCAGATGTAAAAATATAGTCTTTATTAGACATACTATGCTCCTTTACATAAAAAAATATTTATTTATTTTAAGACAGGATTAAGCCAGAGAAAAACGCCTTTAATTTGACTCGTCCTGTTTTTTTGTTTCGCCTTTATCAGGAGTCTCTTCAATAACACCGCTTTCTTTTGATTCAATATTAAGAATCCTGTCTCTGAGGGATGAACCTCTTTTAGATTCAAGCACCGCAAGACCCAGGGAACCTACCATAAAAATCACAACCATTGCAGTGGTAACCTTGGTTATAATATCTGCTGTTGATGAGCCAAAGGTGGATTGCCCAGCCCCGCCAAGTATGCCCATACCAGCGCTTTTATCTGACTGAAGCAGAATCACAATAATTAAAAAAAGACACACTATTACAAAAAGTACGGTTAAAACAGATATTAATAAGCCCATTATTTCCTCTTTCTACTAAAAATTAAATATAACAACCAGTAATTTATTCCACTGAAAATATATCAGACAAAAAAACACATTTGCTCCTGATTTCAATAGTTATGACAGCTTTAACAACCTTTAAAATGATGTCAAGAAATGTATTCTCTTCATATATTAATTATTGAAAGAAAGCTCTCCTTTTCCAGGCTTGCTCCACCAACAAGAACCCCGTCAATATTATCCATTTTATAAAGTCCCTCTATATTATCAGGCTTAACAGAACCGCCATATATCACAGGCACTAATTCAGAGATTTCCCTGTCAAAAAAAGCTTTTATTTTTTCCCTTATAACAAGATGGGCATCTTCTGCCATTTCAGGTGTTGCCACCTTTCCTGTTCCTATTGCCCAAACAGGCTCATAAGCAATAATGACCTTACCCATCAAAGCTCTGTCTATACCCTCAAAAGCTGAATTAATCTGCCTTTCAAGCACCTTTTCTGTATCCCCTTTTTCTCTTTCATCCAAAAGCTCCCCAATGCACAACACTGGCTCCAGACTGGCTTCAAAAGCTGCTAAAATTTTTTTATTAACATCCTTATCAGTTTCTCCAAACACGTGCCTTCTTTCTGAATGACCAATCAGTATATATCTGCATCCACAATCCTTTACCATATAAGGGGATATTTCTCCTGTAAAAGCCCCCTCTTTTTCAAAGAACATATTTTGAGCTCCTGCATAAACCCCATTGCTGCAGATTGCAGAAACATCCCTCAAATAGGGTGAAGGTGGAAAAATTATATACTCGCGCCCATTTTTGGCTTTCACGCCCTTTACTACAGCTTCAGTTAAATCAACAGCGCTCTGATAATCTTTATACATTTTCCAGTTTCCTGCAAAAATTTCTCTTCGCTTCATTCAAATCCTCCACAAAAATAATACCCTTGCATAAGAGCCCCCTTCAGGGGATTAGCCTTAACTTGGACAACAGTAAAACCAGGGGGCTCTAAAAAAAGAACAGGTTAAAAAAACAGAGCTACTTTGTTATCAGCATTGCAAGATCAATACACCTGATTGAATAGGCCCATTCATTATCATACCAGCTCAATACTTTTACAAGGTTCCCGCCGGAAACCTTTGTTAAAGGCGCATCAAAAATAGAAGAGTTGCTGTTTCCTACAAAGTCTATAGAAACAAGCTCCTCTTCACAGTATTGCAAAATTCCCTTCATGGAACCTTCAGCAGCATCTTTTATAGCCTTATTAACCTCTTCAACAGTAACATCACGGCCAACCTCACAAACCAGATCCACTATTGAAACATTAGGAGTTGGAACCCTTATTGCACCACCATCAAGCTTGCCTTTAAGCTCTGGTATAACAAGTGCAACAGCCCTTGCTGCACCTGTTGTTGTGGGAATCATTGAAACAGCAGCTGCCCTGGCTCTTCGCAAGTCAGAGTGGGGAGCATCAAGCACAACCTGGTCATTTGTATAGGAATGAATAGTGGTTACCAGACCCTTGACTATTTTAAACCTGTCATTAAGAACCTTTGCAACAGGTGCAAGACAGTTAGTAGTGCAGGATGCATTGGAAATAATCACATCCTTTGAGCTGTCAAACTTATCATCATTAACACCCATTACAATAGTAATGTCCTCATCCTTTGCAGGTGCTGTAATAATTACCCGCTTTGCTCCAGCATTAACATGAGCCATGGCCTTTGCCTTATCCCTGAATGCGCCTGTTGCTTCAATAACTACATCAATTCCCTCTTTTGCCCAGGGAAGCCTGGAAGGATCTCTCTCTGAATAAACATTTATTTTTTTGCCATTTACAGTTATTGAATTATCATCATACTCTACTTTGCCATTAAAACCACCAAAAACAGAATCGTACTTAAAAAGATGGGCAAGGGTTTTTGCATCAGTAAGATCATTTATGCTCACAACTTCCACACTGCTATATTTTGCCTGATCCTCAAATATACCCCTTACAACGTTTCTGCCAATTCTTCCAAATCCATTTACCGCTATTTTAACACTCATGTAATCCTCCAGTTAGATTAAAATCATATATAAATACATGATACATAATTAAATAAAATTATTCAATAATTTACACTAATTATTCCATTGATTAATTAAAATAAACCCTGCTTTACTGCCCGGATTTTTTACTTTTAAAGCTATGTTCTTCACCTGGAAATTCCCGGCTTTTTACATCTGCATTGTAATCATTCAATGCTTTCCTGATTATCCCTGAAAGATCAGCGTATTTTTTAACAAATTTGGGAGTAAAAACTTCATTCATTCCCAAAAAATCATGAAGCACAAGAACCTGCCCATCACAGAACTTCCCTGCTCCAATGCCTATTGTAGGTATAGTTAAAATAGAGCTTATTTCCTCAGCCAGATCATCAGGAACCATCTCAAAAACAATAGAAAAAGCCCCTGCATCCTGGAGCATCCTGGCATCTTCGATCATTCTTTTACGCTTGTCCTCATCTCTTCCCTGCACAGAATAACCCCCAAGCTTATGCACAGACTGGGGGGTTAAACCAAGGTGACCCATAACAGGTATTGACGCATTTACCAGAGCCTCTACAACAGGGATAAAGTCCTTTCCCCCTTCAAGCTTAACAGCATGGCATCCGGTTTCTTTCATTATTTTGCCAGCATTGCGAAGAGAATCCTCCACTGATACATGATAGCTCATAAAGGGCAAATCACAGACAATAAACTTTGAAGGCGCTCCCCTCTTTACCAGTTCAGCGTGATATATCATCTGTTCAACTGTTACAGGAATGGTATTTTCATAGCCTGCAACAACATTCCCAAGGGAATCCCCCACAAGAATAACATCCACATCAGTCTGTTCCACAAGCCTTGCAAAGGTGTAATCATAACAGGTTACTACTGAAATTGGTATCCCATCTTTTTTAGCTTTGGAAAAATCATTGATGTTTTTAATAACAGCCATTGTTAAGCACCTCCCTGTATTTTTTATGAGTTACCGGGTCCTCAAGTTCAGGATCCAGCTCTACAAGATGTTCAAGAATAAAACCCCGTTTTAAAATTCCCTCATGGGGAATAACAAGGTTCTTTGAATTATAAACTATACTATCATACAAAAGTATATCAATATCTATTTCTCTTGGGCCTTTAAAAAATCTTTTTTTACGCCCTAATTTTTTTTCAATTTTTTTAAAGGATTTAAGCAGAGTTTCAGGATCTGCATCTGTCTCAATTTTTATTATCTGATTAATAAACAGGGGCTGATCAACATAATCAACAGGCATGGTTTCGGAAATCGAACTTTCAGCTATTATAATTGCACCAGCATCAGAAACAATAAGATCCTTTGCCTGGGCAATGTAGCCTGCTCTGTTTCCAAGGTTGCTTCCAAGACCAGTATAAACAAGTGCCATTACTTTTTCTCTCTGTAATCTGCCCCTGAAAGCTCCATGATTTTACACATCTCCTTTATTCTTGAAAGAACCCTCCCCTCTGAAAACTCCTTCATGGATTTTCCCGGATTATTATTTGAAGTAATTATAGTAAACTTTTCAGCTTCATACCTTGCATCTATAAGATTATAAAGGGTTTCCTGCTCCCATGCTGAATCCCTTTGCACTCCAAAGTCATCAATAATAAGAACATCAACCTCTGCAAAAAGCCTTTCTATTTTGCCGGACTGGCCGTATGTCTCTGATCCTTCGGCAAAGGTAGCTCTTAGAAGATTAAAGAAATTCCTGGAAATTTTTATAAACTTTCCCTCAACAGCGTGGTGTTTTATAAGTTCGGTTAAAATTATTGCAGAAAGAAGAGTTTTGCCTGTTCCTGGATTCCCCCAGAGAAAAAGTCCCTTTTTTACATCAGGAAAGTTCATTACAATATCATAGGCTGCTCTTTTTGCAGATGCAAGCAGAGGATTTACTGCTTCAAAATCATTGAAGGTTTTCCATTTGAATTTTTTTTCTATTCCTGATGAGTAATATATTCTTATTATTTTCTCTATCTTCATTCTTGTTTCACGACAGTGGCAGGTAGTGATTTTATCATCGTAATTGTAATAGTAAGGCTCTTCTCCTTCGCATTTGCACTTGGGAATAACGCACTTTGGACATGGGCTTAAGACATTGTCTCCCATTTTATCAAAAGAGGGATTATATATAATTCCTGTGTAATCACAATATGGGCAATGCTGATTTTTATTTTTCATAATAATCCATTATATTTACAGGCAGGAACTCTCTGCAAGAAATTTTATTTATTTAATCATAAATGATTATTCTTTCAAAGAAAAGCTTATGTCAAGATTAATTGTCTGGTATTAAAGAATAAAACAGATACCTGAAAACTAAAAGTTTTAAAGTATTTTATGGTTAAACATCCATATTTTTATTAAAAAAACATATTCCTTCCTATTTTATACTATGAATTAAACAATATGTCCAATTTAATAGGTTTAATAATAAAAATGGATAAATATTTAATCTTTTAAGGACGATTATAAAAATATAGGTAACTACAGAGTTTTAAAAGAGGTAAATTATATGAAACTTAGATCACTATCAAAAAAATCCACTGTATTATTCGGGATTTTTATTATATGCACTTTTTTTACAATTAATGTTCTGGCACAGCAAAATCAGAATGACCAGGCAGCTACAGAAAGCACACAGGCTGATGAGATTGCAGAAGGCTGGAGAATAAGCGATTACAAACCATACATATCAGCTTTGGAGGATCTGCAAAAGCTAAGCAAGGAATATTCGGACTTTCTTTTAAAAAGGGCTATAGATGAATATTCAAAAGGCCTTGATACCCTTGATGACATGCAGACAGAAATAGAAAGGCTTAGAAACGAATACCAGAATAAAAAATATCTTAATGAGCAGTGGTACTGGCAGGAAATTGACAGAAAAAACGCCCAGGAAAGATACCTGCAAAGAATAAAAACTGAAGCAAAAACAAAATCAGTAACCCACTTTACACGTTCCATAAATTTAATGGATCAGATTAAATCCCATGAGCTTAAAAGCAATACTGATTTTATTGACTTCAAATCCAAAGTTTTTAGAACATATGTTTCAACACAATATGATCTGGGCAATATGAAACCCTGTCTTCCAATTCTTGAAAGATACGTCACTCTTAATGATGAAAACAGAAAGGATATCTGGGCACATAAATACCTGGCAAGCTGCTATGCTTTTATGGAAAAGGTGCTGGGTAAATACAGCAAATCCTCTGAAGATGAAATTTACTTTTACAGAAACAAAAAAAATACAAGCATGCTTACAGCAATTGAGCTTAAATACGGTACTGAATCAGCTGAATACAAGGAACTGCAGCGCATAGTACAGCTTGATGAAAAGAAAAGCGAAGTAATAAATATCAATAAATAAATCTGTCCTGAATGAGGAGGATCACCTGTCCTCCTCATTTTTAACATAAACACTCTGCAAAATATTATAATAATTCCCGTCATAGTTAAACTGAATCTTCACCACCCTGTTTAAAGGAACAAAAATCCTTATTTCTTCAGGCTGATTAATATTATTAACCCTCAGGTATCGTCCCCTGCTTTTATCAAGCTCCCATCTTTCAGCTGAAATAATGTTATAATTACCTGCATTA
>JBBAGC010000128.1:0-6134 GCA_041655115.1 Spirochaetota bacterium
AACCTGAAATACAAAAACAGCCATATTGTTTTCCCTTATTGTAAACCCATAGGCATCTTCAACATTAATCTCTTTTTGGGAAAGAACAGAGGCAGCTCTGTGTAGCCCTCCAGGAGAGTCATCAACTTTAATTGCTACAATACTTTTGAGTGTTGAAGCAATACCTTCTTTTTGAAGTGCCTCATTTCCGGCCTGTGGTTTATCAAGAAGAAGTTTTATAATTCCATAATCTCCTGAATCTGAAATTGTTATGGCACGAATATTTATTTTTTTTCTGCTAAGAATTTCCGTAATTCTGCTTATTTTCCCCGGTTTATTTTCTGCAAAAACTGAAACCTGATGCGGCATATAATTCCTCCTATATTTTCCTGTTATCTATTACTCTTTTTGCTTTACCCTGGCTTGGAGGCAGGGAACCTGGTTCTAAAAACTCTATCTTTGGATTGATAATAATAAGAGAACGGAGTTTTTCAACTATACTTTTATTGAGTTTTTGAAGCGCCTTAATATCTCCCTGAAACATTTTGGAATAGAGCTCAACCTTAATGCTCATTCTGTCCAGGTTTTCTTCTCTATCAAGGACTATAACATAGTTGTTGCCTACCTCTGGTATATTCATGAGAACAGATTCTATCTGTGAAGGGAAAACATTTACTCCTCCAACAATAATCATGTCATCTGTTCTTCCTTTTATTCTCTCTATTCTTCTGTGTGTGCGCCCACACGCGCATTGCTCTGGAATAATTCTGGTAAGATCCCTTGTCCTGTACCTTATAATTGGCATAGCTTCCCTGTTTATGTGTGTAAGTACAAGCTCGCCCTCATCTCCATCTTTCAGCTGTTCACAGGTTTCAGGATCAATTATTTCTGCTATGTAATAGTCTTCAGCTATGTGCATGCCTGCTTTCTCTATGCAATCAGCTGCCACACCAGGACCGTTCATTTCAGAAAGACCGTACATATTATAGGCATTAACACCCCAAAGTTCTTCCAGCTTGATTTTTGTAGCTTCTGAATAGGGCTCTGCACCTAAAAAAGCCTTTTTAACAAAAAGGTCATGGGGATTAATCCCTTCGTTTTTTATTATTTCAACAAGGTGAAGCGCATAGCTTGGGGTGATGTGCATTGCAGTTGTGTTGAAATCCTGCATCAGCTCTATCTGTTTAAGGCTGTTTCCTGTTGATGTAGGTATAACAATGCAGCCCACGCGTTCTGCTCCATAGTGCACTCCCAGGCCTCCAGTAAAAAGACCATATCCCATCATGTTTTGAAAAACATCATTTTTTCTGATTCCTGTACTGTATAGGGCTCGCGCAACCTGGTTTGTCCAGTTGTTAAGGTCATTTGCAGTGTAGAATATAACTGTTGATTTGCCGGTTGTTCCTGATGAAGCGTGCATTCTTACTATTTCAGATTTATCAACAGCAACCATTCCATCAGGGTAGCTAAGGCGTAAATCGTGCTTTGTTGTAAAGGGGAGGTCTTTTATATGCTCAACAGTTTTAATTGCTGATATATTCACTTTATTTTTACTGAATATTTTTTTATAATAAGGGGTAGATGAGGCTGCTTCCAGGGCTTTTTTTAGTCTTGTAAATTGAATTTTTTGAAGATCTTCTTTGCTTATTTTTTCTAATTCATTGTTAAGGTACATTTTTTAAAAACTCCGGTTCCCTGTTGTTAAAAATATCATTGATATGAAATAATTCTATTTTTAAAATTTACTTAATAAGTAATTTTTTACTGCCAGAGATATATGTCAATAATATCTCAATTTTAATAGCTTTTTTTCACTTCTCTCATAAATGCTGTAATATAGGCAGATGGATTAAATAGGTGGTTATTTAAAGTTTTATTTATGTTTTAATAATTATTGACACTTCTATAAAAGAAGTTATATTGACTTAAAAAAATAGTATGAGTGTGTGTTATGGATAGAGTATATAAAAAGGTAGTGGGACTTCAGGCTATTCCTGCAGTGATTAATATTGCTGGAGCAGTATTTGTTTTTTTAAATTTTGATCAATTACAATTTACAGGCTATGTGATTGGCGCTCTCCTTGGAGTGATCCTTTCTATAGGATGGGTTATGCAGGAATCTAAAACAGCATTGCATCCTCATGCTATAAAACTGCTTAAAATTACATTTAAGGGATTGTTTGTTAAAGTTATAATATTTTTAATTTTTATGACTATTGTATATGCATTTTTTGAATTCAGTAAGCCCTTTTTCGTTATTTCATTTTTTATTGCTCTGTTTATATCAGCTATTGTGGAAATCTGGTATTATACAACCCTTATTAAAAAAGGCAGGCTTCAGAATCCTTAAAGGATTTTATTATTTAAACAGGAATGACAAATGGATCTGACTATACTTGAAAAACTTAGCAGGGAAGAACTCATAGGAATTATTGAAAGGCTTGGTGCTCAATATGATTTTGACATCACTGGCAAAGACGAAAGGACTCTGGATTTTCGCACAGTTGTTGAAGCAGCCTATGATGTGATTTTTGTAGTTGATCGTAATAAAAGAATAATTTTTATGAATAAGGCCTGGGTTAAAACTTTTCCTTCAAGGGAATCCAAACCAGGCAAACCTTATAGAGAGTACCTTCATGAAATAGAACAGGAAAGGGGGAACCTGGTTGTTGATTCTGTTTTAAAGCATGGGCATGTATTTGAAAATGAACTCCTTAAAACCTATGAAAATGGAATTCCTTATTATTTTGTTACCACCTTTTCTCCAATCAAGTCAAAAAATGGTGAAATTTACGGACTAATTGGGGTAATGAGAAATTACACTGAACAGCGTGTAATACAAAAAAAACTCAGAGATAACACAAGAATACTTGAAGAGAAGGTAAAAGAGCAGATTAAGCAGGCTGAAGAGCTTAAAAATCTAAGGGATCTCAATGAAGAAATTATAAACAATGCTCCAATTGGGATTATTCTTGCAGATCCATCCGGTATTGTAATAAGTGAAAATCCCAATCTTAGTCAAATAATGTTTCGAAATCCGGATACCCTATCCGGTTTTAATTTAACAAAGTATGAGGGTTTTGTGGAGTCCGGACTTAAAGATTCTTTTGAAACAGCTGTGAATCTTAAAAAAACAGTAAGGGTTAGTGAAGCAAAATATATGCCTGTTTCAGGCGAAAAGCTCCTTGCTATAAATGTTACCCTTGATCCTATATTTAATCGCGCAGGTGATGTTGAAAAAGTTCTTATTATGATTGAGGATGTTACTGCCCAGGAAGAGATTCGTAAAAAAATCAGTAAAAATGAAAAAATGACTTCCCTGGGACTTCTTGCTTCAGGGGTGGCATCTGAATTAAAAAATCATATTAATAAAATGTTTATGGATTTAAACTTTGTTCACACAAATGTGGATGAACACAGCCCTGCTTCTGAATATGTTGATGCGCTTAAAATTGAGCTCCAAAGAATAAAAATTATATCTGAACAGCTTTTATCTCTTTCTATAATTGATGAAAGGGACAAGGAGCTATGCGAAATAAATAAAATAATAACAGGTCACCCCCTTGATGTTTTGATAAATAAAATAAGAAACGAAGGCGTTGATGTTGATATTATTCTGCCAGAGGAGAGCCTTGTTGTTTATGCAATTCCAAATCAGCTGACTCAGATTTTTATTCAGCTTTTTGAAAATGCAGAGGATGCAGTGAATGGCTTTGGTAAAATTTCTATAAAGGTGGAGCCAGTGGAAGTGATTTCCGGGAATTATGTATCTGTTACAGTGAGTGATACAGGCATGGGAATTCCGGAAGAGCATTTAAAGAAAATATTTCAGCCTTTTTACACAACAAAAGGTAAAAAAGGAACAGGTCTGGGATTGATGATTATTATGAATATTATTGATAATCTTGGCGGAACTATTGGCCTTAAAACCAGCCCAGGAGAGGGGACGTCCTTTAGAATTATGCTTCCCCTTGCAGAACAATAAAGGAATGGTTAAGGATGAATACAATAAAAGAAGATATAAGGGATTTATTGAAAAATGATGGCTATGTGGTTATCAATCAGGAGGAAAGTTCGACTGCAACAGTTGTTTCAGTTGAAGGAGAGCCCTCTCTTACGGAATATAAAACTACAATTTATAGCGATGATTTTCTTGAACAAACGGAGATTGGCAAAGTAACGCGACCTCTGGTTTCCGATGTTATGAAGGAGTCCCCTGAAAGCGAGTTTGATGTACCAACAATTATTGAGTATCTTAACTGGCACATGCTGGGAATCAATGAAAATATTATAGGAAGAGAGGAGATTATTACACAGGCAATATTTGCCATATTAACCGGAGAGCACATGCTCCTTTTGAGCCGTACAGGTATGGCCAAAACCTATCTGGCTAATTCCATATTTAATATTTTTGAGGGTGCAAGAATTTTTTCTTCTCAGGCGAGCAAGGATCAAACCCCTGATAATTATTTTGGTCCCTATAATATTGATGAGTTCAGGAAAGGGCGAATTAGACACAATATAAAAGGTTCCATAATTGAGGCTAACCTTGTTTTTCTTGATGAGTTTTTTGATGCAAGTGATGTTGTTTTGCGTTCTCTTCTTTCAGTGCTTAATGAAAGAAAATTTATAAACGGGTCAGAACAGATCGATGCTGCTGTGCATACTGCTATTGCTACTGCCAACTATATGCGCTTGAATGAGGTAACAGAGGCTGTTCTTGACAGGTTTACATATAAGTCTATAATTCCTGAGGATAACAATGTTTATAGTCAGCTTCGGATTGATAAAATATACACAAAGCAGAAAGGGGAGCCATCTGAGCCTGATAAAAAAATATACTTTAACCAGATAATTTTTCTCCATGAGATAATTACAAACAGGCACAAGTCAATAAAGATTGTGGTTCCGGAATTTGTTTCTTTTATGAAAAATGTTTTTGTAAACAGATTCGTAGGTGAAATGCGTAAACATGACAGCAATTTTTTTATAAGCCCCAGAAAGCAGGCCAAGCTTAATGATTTTCTTAGAGCAACTGCTCTTATTAAGGGCAGATATATTGTAAACATGGATGATCTTAGAGAGCTTTATCTTGCTCTTTGCACATTAAACAGCTATGTGTCATTGAAGAATATGGATAAATCAGAAAAGGATCTTTATATTGATGTTTACCAAAAGACCATGGGTCATTTTAAAGTAAATGGAGCAATTGCCCAGGTTGAGTTTTTAATAAACATAAGGAATATTTTCCAGGAGATTAAAGAAGATCCTGAAAAAAGAGATACAATTTTAAAGAAAAGCACCTTTCTTGACAGTATTAAAAATCTTCTTAAAACGCTCTTTACAGGCAGAAGGGACGTGGAAGATGAAGAATTTACTATTGATTCTCTAAAAAGGAGTGTTTTTGAGGTTGTTTCTTCAGTAGAAGAGGTTAATGAGCTTAAAAATGGAATATTAAAAGATTACAGGGAATTAATATAGTATGAGGAATAAATATAATGTTTTCTCCTCAGCCTGGTAATGATTTTTTTGAATATTGGGATTCTCTCGGATTTTTCGGGAATATCCAGGTAATCCTTCCTCCGGAGTTTATGCTTCTATTTGAGATAGCACGGGCTCTTTTTACAGAGAGCACTTCTGTTGATGCGTTAAATGCTATTGAGGAAATATCCAGCGATAATACTGTTTTTATCCCTGACAGGGAAAAAAGTATAGCTCTTAATCGTATGGAAAAGCATGTCCCTCTTGGCAATAAAATGGAAATAGAAACCTATAAAAAGATGACAGATCTTAAAAGGGCTCTACCCAGGGAACTTGCCCATGATGATGATGTGTTTAATGCCAGATTATTTACCCGTACACTTTTGGTACAGAGATTTTATGAATCTGAGGAAGATACATATAAGCCTGTATCAACTATAAAGAACGAATCCGGCAGGGAAGCAAACAGGTTTGAGCAGATATTTTATATTCTGCTTGATACTTCCAGATCAATGGACATGCACATGAGATCCTTTTATTCCAAGTGCATTGTTGCAGAATTTTTAAGAAGAAAGCGCGATACAGGTGCCAAGCTTTTCTTTCGCACATTTGATTCAAAAGTAGGAAAGATGTACAAGGTGGAAAAGCGCGAGGATTTTCCCTTTCTTATAGAG
>JBBAGC010000129.1:0-6118 GCA_041655115.1 Spirochaetota bacterium
GAAAAAAATTAAATCCGGCAAGATTAAAAAGAATAAATGAAATCAAGATTTAGAGTTTTCGCGGGTCCCAATGGCTCGGGCAAAAGTTCTCTTTTTGAGTATTTGCGTAGTACACGTTATATACATACTGAAATATATGTAAGTGCCGACAGAATAGAAGCAGAACTTGTTAAAAAAGAGAAATTTGTTTTTAATGCTTACAGGGTGAAAACTTCTGAAGAGGATTTTTTTAAATATATAGAGAATAGCTCTTTATGGTTATATATTAAAGCTGAATCGCCTGATAAGTTATTTTCTTTAAAAGGGGGGATTCTTAAAGTTAAAAAGCGTGCTGTTAATTCATATTCGGCGTCTTTTATTGCTGGGTATCTTGTTGAAAAACTTTTGAATAGTGGGCAGTCTTTTTGTTTTGAAACTGTAATGAGTCATGAATCAAAACTTGATCTTTTTGAACGGGCACAAAATGCAGGTTATAAAACATATCTTTACTATGTTTATACATCCAATGTCGAATTGAATATTGCGAGGATTAAAATACGAGTAATGAGCGGGGGGCATGATGTGCCTGATGATAAAGTAAGGGAAAGATTCGGAAGAAGCCTAGGGTTACTCTCTTTAGCTGTCGATAAATCAGATATAGCATTTATCCTTGATAATACTTTTAATGATTTCAAAATAGTTGGTGTAAAAGATAATATCGAGCTCAAGTGGGAAAATAAAGAATTGCCGGAATATTTTAAATCTTTTGAGTGGTTCAAGAAACAGTGAGTAAAAGACGGTGAAAAATTAAAGGCATAGTTAAAAGTCGACCTTTAGACTTTCCCCTTTCCCCTTTAGACTTTATTAAATATATTATTAATCAGGAAAATTAAATGTCAGATGTTGTAATTCGTGTTGAAAATCTATACAAAGAATATAAACTCGGCGTTATTAGCCATGGCACATTAACCCATGATCTCCAGTCGTGGTGGGCGCGTGTTCGGGGTAAGGAGGATCCAAATTCGCTTATTTCAACGAATCCCAGTGCTGCTGCGGAAACAGGGAGTTTTTTGGCTCTTAAAGATATTAATTTTGAAGTAAAGGCTGGCGACAGGGTTGGTATTATTGGTAAAAATGGGGCTGGCAAGTCCACTCTTCTCAAGATATTATCAAAGGTTACTGCGCCAACAAAGGGGCAGGTTAAAATGAAGGGCCGTGTAGGGTCTTTACTTGAGGTTGGAACAGGATTTCATTCCGAGCTTACCGGTCGTGAAAATATTTATTTGAATGGTGCTATTCTTGGTATGAGAAAAAAGGAGATAGACAGGAAGCTCGATGAAATTGTGGATTTTGCCGGTGTTGAAAAACATATTGATACACCTGTTAAGCGATATTCAAGCGGGATGAATGTGAGGCTTGGCTTTGCTGTTGCGGCGCACCTTGAGCCTGAAATTTTAATAGTTGATGAGGTGCTTGCTGTTGGGGATGCCGAGTTTCAAAAGAAGGCTATTGGCAAGATGGAGGATGTGAGCAAGGGAGAGGGGCGGACTATTCTTTTTGTGAGTCATAATATGGCAGCGGTTCAAAGATTGTGTAATATTGGGATAGTGATAAAAAATGGCTCTTTTAAATATCATGGTTTTATTGATGAAGCGGTGAACAAATATATTGGAGAACAAGAGGAACGTTCTAAGCTATCTTTATTTGAAGTAGATCGTAATGGAAATGGTACTCTGCGATTTATTGATATTCAATTTGTAGATCGGGAAGGTCGGATTAAAGATACATTTGAAGTGGGAGAAGAATTGAATATTATTCTTGATTTTGTAGCAAAAGATAGTTTTTATGCATCTAAATCTTCTCGTATTGATATAGGGATTAATAATTTATTTAATATTAGAGTGCTGTGGTTAAGTAGTTTTATTTTTCAAGATAAGATAGAGAATAAAAATAGAATTTGTTTTAATATACCTAATATATATCTTACGGAAGGGGTTTATAATCTTAATTTATATTCTGAAACAATAGATGGAATGACGGACTGGGTGCAAAATGTCGCACAATTAAATATTGTTTTTAATGATTATTATAAAACAGGACGAAAAATTCCTGAAAAACAAGGGCTTATTGTAATGGATTATAAGGTAATATAGATATGTTGAAGAAATTGAAAAGATATATAAGGAATCAATTAGGAATATCTCAGCTTTTACAAAAGCAAGAAGAAATAATAAAATTAGAGAATGAAATATTAAAAGCAGCGGTATTTAATAGTACAATTACTGATAGCGAATGGTTGAAATATAAAAGTTTTTCTCCTGGAGGTTGGGCAGTTGATTTTAGTTTTTTATATACATTATATCGTGTTTTAGATGGCATGCATCCAATGTCCATATTGGAATTTGGGTTAGGACAATCTTCAAAAATGATTCTTCAATATGCTAGTTTTTATAAAGATGTGAAAGCTGTAACAGTGGAGCATAATTCTGAATGGATTAGTTTTTTTAAAAATAGTCTTTTAAAAGAAAGAGAGTTTAATATAAAATTAATGGAAATAGAAAAAGTTTTTTATAAAAATGAAGAGACATTATCGTATAAAAACATAGAAGAAGAATTCGTTGGAAAACAGTATGATTTTATTTTAGTGGATGGTCCATTCGGTTCTGAACGATATTCGCGATCACAAGTAATATCATTAGTACAGAATAATTTAAAAAAAAGTTTTTGTATTATAATTGATGATTATGATAGAAAGGGAGAACAAGAAACAGTAGAAGAGATAAAAGAAATTCTAACAAAAAGAGAAGTTCCATATTTATCTGCTGTTTATTCAGGGAGTAAAGATCATTTTTTAATATGTTCAGAATCTTTGAAATTTTTGACGTCTTTGTGATATTTATTATTAGATATTGAACAATGAATAATGAAAATATTTAAATTTTGTAAACGAAAAAGTATAGAAAAAATACTGATAAATGTAACTGGTAAATTTCAAGAAAGTGAAAAATTATTATGTATCAATACTTTTATTGAATACACAAAACAGCGAGAACAATGGTTTAATGGTTATTTGCTTTTTTATTTTGCTAAATATAAATCAAAAAACATAATTGATGATTGTTTTTCAGAATATGCAATACAAAATGGTAAGATTGATTTTAAATTAATTATTAATAATATAGATTATTATATAGAAATTAAACATTGGCTTGATAGGTATTGCCTCCCACTATCATAAATAATAATACGCACGTTATTTGCAAATAGAATTGACCAGAATCTATCGGAATTATCCGATTTTGAGGGTTGATTTCCCATATTTCAGGAATTTATTATGGGAAGATGCGATAATTCTACTACTAAAAAACAGCATAAAAGATAAAAGAAATCACGCGCTAGGTTAAAAAAAAACATTTTATTTCAGATTTGGCAGTGATATTTAACCACTTTTGCAAAAAAATTCGGGCGATTTGCAGAGAAATTACCACCAATATTGCCCTCTGACTTTAATACCCTGGAACCGGTTTTCTGAAAAAACTGGGTCGGCTCCAGCAGAAAATTGTCCCCATCTGTGTCAGTAAGAAAAGCTGTATATCCTTTCATTCATAAAAGATATTAAAAGCTATAGGGAAAAATAAGGCAAGGGACAACTAGTAGATACTGGATGTAGCTGACAGGAAGTAGATTAAAATACCCTCAAGGCAGTGAGAGTATTTCTATATTATTTATTCTTGCGCTTTATCTTCGTCTTGTTTAGGTTCTTTTTTTTCTTCTACTTCAAATCTGAAAGCCTTTTTACCATAATGTCTGGCATAAAGCCTTCTTCCGTTTCGAAGCGTAATATATGCAGAATAAATTACTTTCTTTTTTACCATGTTTTTCCCTCCTTCTTGCCAAAAAGCCTTGACATCTCATTAAGATTGGACGATATTGTTAATGTCTCGTAACAATTAAGGCTTCTGCATAGCTACATTCTTAAATATAACAAGAAATGTAGAGGCATATTTATGCAACTTATATAAAAACCCTATGACCTGCCTGTTATGGGGTTTTTTACTTATTTATTAGTAAAAATTATTCTATAATATTTTTTCCTCCGCATTTCTATTATACCTATAATTTCTTTTTTATGCAACATGCTTTCCAGAAGGCATACAATCTCTTATATATCAATCGGAGAATAGCATACTTGATATAGCAAATCATCAACAAAAAGTACTTCACCTAAGATAAGTTTGAACTGGAACTTGTTAAATTGAATTTTTTTATTTATAAAATTTATTATTTTAATGGGGAGCCCGCCTTTTTCAAAGTATGTACAGAAAGAGATTATGATGACTATTCTGCTGTTTTGACTTCATACTCTTTAGAGTGGGAAAAGCTGGATTACTTAAAAGTAGAGGGCGTAAACGATATACCTTGCCCATCTACGCTAAATAAAATGATAGAATATGCAAAAATTTTGTCAAAACCATTCCCTTTTGTATGGGTTGACTTTTATGATATAAAAGATAAAGTGTATTTTGGCGAATTAACATTTACACCAGCAGGAAATTTTATGTCTTATTATAAAGAGTCTACATTGGAAATGATGGGTGAAAAATTGAAATTACCTGAAAAATATAAATTTATTTAATGAAGTATTAAATGGAAAAAATCTTACTCAAACGACACACAACTTATAAAAGCCTTAACTTACCTGCCACAAAAAACCACCAGGTTATATTAGAAATTTAGCAGCATAAAAGATTAAATTTTAATTCAACAATACTGTTAGCAGAATGTTGTTTTATTGGTTATATTATTTTTAAAAAGCACTTTTTCCTTGACTAAGCAGTTGATGTTGTGTATAAGTTTAAGTTAATAGAAATTTGACAAATATTTATTTGTATAAAAATAAATTACGTAGGAAAAATAGATGAATGAAATAGATTTTAGCTTTATTACTTACTGGGCTAATAAATATGATTATGATGATGAATACTATGATAAGTATATAGATGGTGGGAAAAGTGGTGACATAAATTCTTTAAGAAAACTTACAGAGTGGAAAAATGCTAGTAGTTATAATAAACCGTTACAATTTGATAAAAATGAAAAAAAAGAACAGGCATTTCAATATCTAATTCAAAATCTTGATAAATTTCTTGATAAACCTAATTCGAAAAAGATTTTTCAATCTTTATTTCCTAATAATGGTAAATCATTGATTTGGAGTAAGTTCTGGTATCATGTTTTTTTTGATGAACCAATTTATGATATTTATACGAATGTAAGTTTTATTTATTTTACAACTGGTGTTAAATTAACTACAGATGAAGCAAGAATGAATAAGTATAAAACATGGGAACACTATAATGATTTTTGTAGTTGGGTTAAAAATAATGTTTTAAAAATTAATAAAAATGGATTTAAAATTAGCAATAGGGAATTTGATAGAGCGATTTTAGAATTTGGTAAAACTATTATTGATAGAATTGATGATGAAACTATATTGATAGATAATAAAAAACTGATAATTGGTAAAATATCATTTTTACCTAGTTTAAAAGAAATTAATTTTAGTTTCCCTCTTTATAAGAATCGTTTTCCTGAACATGATACAGAGATTTCTTTAAAAATTGGGAAATACAAAATTTTAGCCAAAATAGGTAAAAAAAGTAATACTCTTTATTTAAAATCTCCGACAAATAAGCAAATTTTCTATGATGGTCAAATAGTTAGTGTTGTCTCATATGAAGATATGCTTAATAAATTAAAATTGTCTCATGGTGATAAACTTTATATTATTGGAGATTCTGAGAAAAAAACCTATACGGTTATTCAACTATTAAGACAATATGAATTGAATGATTCTCATCAAATTTGAGTACAATAATGTTTTGCACTTTGGGAGCTGTTGTTCATTTGACTTTTGGCATATTCCCCATTATTAGAGTCAAAAAAGCCTTGTTTTTTATGAGTTTATTTTTATATTAATAGAAAATTATTAAAATAATTCGAGGAAATCATGATGAAAAATTTTAATCTTGCTGAAAAAAAAGAACGATTTTTAATAAATGAAATAATAACTTTATCAATAGATGGTTCTTTTCGAACAAGAAACCAGAATGCACCTGTTTATATTAAAAATTGCAAA
>JBBAGC010000130.1:0-6053 GCA_041655115.1 Spirochaetota bacterium
GTGCAATCTTATTGCAATTTTCCTCAGCTGCTAAATCAAAAAGCTTTTTTCTTCTTTGAGATGAACATAAAAAACAGGGAGGCTTATCCTGTGAAAAAATAAGATCTGCTTCAACTACCTTAAAGGGAACAGCCAGCTCCTTACAAAAGGATTCCAGAAAAACAGTATCACTCTCATAACCTATTCCTTTAATGTGAACATAGGCTGCAATAATATGGTAGTAAACCGGAATACGCCTCCTTCTGCAGGCCAGGGTTTCCAGAAGAACCAGAGAATCCTTCCCGCCTGAAAGTCCCACTAAAACACGGTCATTCTCCTGAACAAGCTTATACCTGTTTATGCACTTGCCCACTTCCCGCTCAACAGCAGAAATATATTTTTCAGATTTATACATTACTCAGCAAAATCAAAGCTATTGATGTACATCCTTGTACCAGCCCAAAATCCAGGCAATGCAAAACGCTCTTCTCCTCTAACCTCTCCTATGGCCTTTACAAATGCCCTGGTTGCAGAATCCTTCTTTTTAATATTGCTATACAAATACTCTACAAAAAAAGCATTGTTAACATCCTGCAAGGCAGATGTATTGAGTATAACATTTCCTGCACCAGAATCATGACAAAATGCAGCCAGATTATTAAAGCCATAATCTGCAAATAAAACAGAGGCATATATTAAATCTGCTCCTGAAACCAGTGCAGCAAAACCTCTTCTATCAATTGTAAATCCCCGGGATTTTCTGTTATACGCTACATCCCCTGTTATATGTGCTATGCCGTTATTTATCCTGGAGCTGGTGCCTGTGGCAATTCCTGAATGTCTTATACCTGCCATTTCAAGCCCTGCTATTACAGAGTCTGATATACCTGCAGTATATACCAGGGGCTTAATTTCCTTTTCTTTAAAATCCGTAAGTATTGGAGAGACCATGTAAAATATTCCTGCTTTTTCAGAGAGCATTGTTTCTTTTCCTGCAATACAAAAAGGTGTCTGTTCAAGAAATGAGTCAGTGGAGATTAAAATATTTTTATTATTCTCAACAAACCTCAATGCTGGTAAAAGAATATTATAAAGCTCCAAAGAAGCCTTGGCTGCATCTCCCCGCTTCATAAGTGCGGGATTAAATTTTTTATTAAAATCAAGAATCTGCTTATAGCCATTTTCTATTATCAAAGCCCTTCTTGCTTTTTTATCAAAGAGCCATACAAAAAGATCATTTCTGTTTTTTGCAATATTAAGATAAACCGAGTCTGCTGGCAATGCCTGCTGCATAGCCTCAATATCAATTGCCCCTCTGCCCCTTAAATAATTTTTACCTGTTTTAAATGAAATATGAGCAAGTTTTTTTATTTCATTAAAATAATGAGCGTCCGTATGCTGACCAGTGCGCATTTTATAGTTTATATATTCATCAAAAATCTGTTCAGTTACTTCATTGTAACCGGGATTTTCAAGAATGGATATATTGTTTTTCAACATTTCTATTGAGGAAAAGAAAAAAGCCTCAAACTTATGCGCATCAGCCACAGTAGCTGATTTAAGAGTGCTTAGTCTGTTAAGCTCAAGCATGGACAGCTGTAAATTAAGAAAATACTTTTGAGACAGAGCAAGATCCTCCTTGTTAGAAAGCCTGTCGCCCTTCTCCTGTGCAAGCTTGTACTGGCTTGAGCGCAATTCCAGATTCATTAACAGCAGCTGAAGGTCAATACTGTTTTCGCTCCCCTCTTTTATAAGGCTGTCAGCTTCAATGGCAGATGCATAGGCATTATCCATATCCTCTATAATCATGCAGCTTAAAGCCTTTCTATAAAGGGTTTGCCCTGTAATATAGGACAAACCTGATTCTCTGGAAATCTTCAATATCATATCCTGAATAGGAATAGCAGAAGAATGTTTATCATATCTTAAATATAGATCCTCCAGAAGAGAAAGAGTATAAAGGGAATCCCCTATATCAGCCTGAGACACAATCCCCGATGGATCAATGTTTACAAGAAGAGGAAAGAGCTCATCATCAACCCCATACATTTCATGATTCACCACTGTATAAATCAGGGGAAATGGTGAAAACCTGTCATATCCGTCAGTAGAAAGAGACATTCTTAAAACAGAATCTTTTAAAAAATTAAGGCTGATGTTTTCATTCTTGAGAGCCATTATATTTTTGAATCTTTGATTTTGAACAAAATTCATACCTGGCTGAAATGGAATAAACAATGAAAGCTTTTCATTAAGAGACATTATACTCTTTGAAGAAATATCCTTTGCAATGGTACCTGTTAACCAGGATCCTGTTGTTGCAAAATACCTTGATAAAAGAATTGTGTATCTTTCATCTGGTAAAAGTGTGGCATAGGGCTTTTTAATAGAATTAAAAATTTCCATAGACTTATCAGGGCCAGATTCAACAAAGGCAAGAATCGATAAAATAAAATCATAATCCCCTGTGTTTTTTAAAAGCGCTTCATTTGAAGCAAATGTTTTTAAAGCGTTTTTAAAATCTCCTGTGTACAGAAGATGATAAATCTTCCTCACCATAAATCCTGCCTTTTCCAAATCAGACAAAGGAACTGCTGATTCAAGGATCAAAGCTGCCTCTTTAAAGTCCCCCTTTAAAAGCTCCAAAAGCCACAGCTCTGAATAATATTCAAAGCTCCATTTTTTATCTGTTAAACTGTTCCACCTGGAAAGCTTCATGCGTGCTATGTCAAACTTTGACTCTGCCATAGCCTCTTTAAAGTCAGCCCATTCTTTTTCAGCATTGCCTGGCTCAAAACCCTTTGCAAAGGAATTGATATCCCCTGCTATTATAAAATTTTCTCCTCCCCTGGCCATGGGAATGCCCAAATAAAAAGAATCAACTGCTGATGCCAGAAATAGGGGATTATCAGTCAAAGAAAAAACAACAGTGGGAATATCTGCATAAACACCTGCTTCCAGGAGAGCTGCTGCATAGTTATAATCCGGCTTATCATTGCACACTACAAGACAGGATGGAGCTATTCCCTCAGATTCAAAAATCATTTCAGGTGTAAGGGAATCCTTTTCCCCCTGCTTTTCAATTATTAGAGAATAATCCCTTATATTCCTTGTTGAATCTTTCAGGTGAACATGAAATTCTCTGGTTTTAATTTTATCCTCTATTCCATTTATTGAAGATATTAAAGATGGAGCTTTGCTCTTATCCATATCAATAAATCCATGAGCACGATCTAACCCGGTAATAAGTCGTAGTGAAAAATTAAACTTTGTTTTCTCCTTTAAAATTGAAAGAAGAGTATCATTAACAATAGCAAATACCTCTGTGTCAGAATCTTGTTTAATTAAAGAACCAATTTCCTCTGCCATGGATAAAGTCCCGGAATGAATTTCTCCTCTGGAAATTTTCCAGTAAAAAATGCCTTTTCCTGTATTATGAAATTTATACACATCTATGGGAAGATTGGAAATACCTCTTTGTCCTATGGAAACATAGGAGCCAAAAAGAGCATTTTTCGCAGCCATGGACTTGCTGGTTTTTTTCAAATTCTCCTTAATTAAATTTGCTTCTTTTTCAAGAGATTTAATTTTACCAGCATTCTCCTCAGTGTCTATCTCAAGAAGGGAGGAGATAGAATTGTTAACTTTATCGAGTTTTTTCAAATCACTGTTGTATGAATAATAAAGAGAGGTGAGATCACCATTGCTAAACCTGGGAGAAAGGGAATTTATCACCATAAGACGAAGGATTTGAAGCTTCCTTTCTGAAACAATAAATCCCTTTGTGCCATCACCATTATCTATAAGAAAATTTATGTAATCATCATAGATCACTTTAACTCTGTTATAATGAACTGCAAAGAGCAGCGGTGTTTCCTCAATGCCTCTTACAGCTGATTCAAAATTTCTGTTTGCCAGTCTTTTGTAATCACCCTTTTCAACCTCCATGCCTGAATCTGCAAGGAAACGCCCCATTCTGTACGAAGAATCTATTTGAAGCCAGGTGTAGCGATTCTCATCTGCCAAATCCTTTGCATCAATAAGGGATACATAGGCTTTTTCTGTTTCACCTGTCTTTTCATAGCAGGATGCCATATTAAAAAGCAGCTTTGTCATAAGGGATTTTTGCTCGCGACTTTCAGCTACTTCATAGTTTCTTTCAAATATTAAAAGGGCATCCCTGTAAAGATTATATATTTCACTATTATTCTCAAGAACCTTATAAGCTGAATTAAAACCTGATTCAGAATTTTGAACAATAGAAGTAAAGAGAAGCTCCCCTCTGTAAAACTTGAGAATTCCTGATGCTATTTCAAGGGCAAAATATTTTTCAGATGTCTCTTCCTTTATTCTGCGCTCAAGCCTTTTAACATCCTCAGGATCAACCTTTAACTTTTTGGCTTTTGCAGTACTGTTAAGAGCTTCCATCTCCTCTTTAAAACGCAAATCATAATAGCTGCTGCTATATTCATCAATAGAGGCGGATAATGTTTCAGTGTCCTTAAGCCAGTCCCTTTCAGGGAAAATATTGTTTTCAATAAGCAGTGCGTATAGATTAGTCAAATTCATTATGGAAGTGAAAAGACCTTCCAGGTTGTTATTATCAGAAGATTCTTTTTTTGACAGATTAAAATATTTTTCAGCTTCATTGAACTTGCCGGATTCATAGTAATAATAGCCTATATTGTTTAATGACCTGATTCGACTTTCAACTGCCACAGATGTTTTCGCCTTTTTCAAAAGCTTTAATTTTTCTTCCTGCAGGCTGATAGCTTCAGAAAAATCATTATTCTTAAGAGATATTTCCTCAAGCATTGCAATGTTAAGCAATTTTTTCGACTCCCTGTCCAGGGGATAAAAAATCTGATTATCTCCTATAACTGCACTATCCGGACCCATATTAAAAAGAGGTATTGGAACAATACCAAAAAGCCGTATAGTAAGATAATATTTACGCTCATCATTTGGATATTTGTTAAGCATGGATTTTGCCCTGCTGATAAATATTGAAGCTGTTTCAAGCTCCCCCTTTTCTATATAGCAATGAGCAATCTCCTGAAGATAGCGCGCCTTATCAATTGAAATGCCATTTTGATCAGCAAAGCTTAATATCTCCTCATACCATTTAATAGCCTCATCATATTTCCCCTCATATCTGTTTATAAGTGCAAAATATCTGTAAAGGACAAGATACTGGTTCGCATAGGTTTTTGGCGGGGCAGATGCAGCCATGGTTCTGTAAATATTAAAGGACTTTTCTATTTCACCTCTTGCTTCTCTGGTTTCGCCGTTCTGCCAAAAGCAGTAGCCATAATGAAAATGAAACAGAGCCTTTTCAATTTCTGAATTAAATAATTTTTTGTAATTTGCAGCTTCTTTATAATGCCTCAAAGCCCTGGGATAATTTAAAAGAAGAAAATAGTTGTTAGCCATATTAAGGTTTATGTTCCCTTCATTCTCAGGAAAAAGAGACTCATCATTTGCATCCAGGGCTTTTTCCAGAATCTGAATATTCTCTTCCCACAATCTTTCAGGAAAATACTTTGCAATAGCAGAATTGTCAAACCTGTCCCTGTTTTTTCTCTCAGTGTCTATGTACTGGTATATCCATGTTTTAAGCAGATATGGTTCAATAAAGGTATCATCAATAAAGAGAGCCCATTCAATCTGGTTGTCTGCCTTTTTGAAGGATTGCATAGCATCCTTAATTGATACATCAGAAGAAAGGGAATCAGCTTCGCGCATGTAGGCAAGCCCTTTTTGCGTATATATATATCCAAGGCCATAAAGTGCTGCTTTGTTAAAATCCATACGGTATATGGGAAGCCTATCAGTATAGGATTTTTCAAGCTCTGCAATACCATCTGCCCCTTTTAAAGCAATAACAGAATCAATATAAAGTATATGTGCCCTGGGTGCATACTCTGTGTAAACATCAACAAAGAGGCGTTTGTTATACGTAAGCGTAATCATGTTTATATATTTTTCATAAATTTCAGCTGCTTCCTTGTAGTTTTCAACAGCCTCGCTTTTTTCTCCAGCTTTTTCGTAGTAGTTGATTGTCCAGATTAAAT
>JBBAGC010000131.1:0-6019 GCA_041655115.1 Spirochaetota bacterium
GAGTTCCGGCAATATCTCTTTCAAAACAGGCAACACATATACCCATATTAGCAGGATTACCAAGTTTCTGAAGGGTAACTGCTATAGCACCAATAACCAGTCCCACAAGGATTATTCCCTTGCGCGAAGCTAAAAAATTCCCCATAAAAACCTCACGAATTATTTATTATATTTAATATCAATATTATAAATAATACATAAATTAATCAAGCTTAATTTATTCAAATTATCAATTTATTAAATCAATAATCCTAAAGAGCTTTTATTTTTCGGGGAAAGAATACAAAAACACACTTATTGAATATCAGTCAGAGGCTAAAAAAAATTTATTTTTTATATCTGGAAGCATAATCAAGAAAGAGCTTAACAGGTTCAAGCTGCACCCTGATGTTAGATGTAACCACATAGAACGGCCTTATAATATTAACACCTTTTATTTTTACTATATCCAGGTTTTTGAGCTTTAAATCTTTTTCTACTGCCATAGCTGAAATAAAGGCAGAACCAAGTCCGCTTATAACAGCTTCCCTAAGGCTTTCAGAAGAAGTTGTTTCCATAATAATATTCAGTTCAGAAGGTATTATTCCCAATTTATTAAGGTAGGACTCCACTATATTTCTTGTTCCAGAACCACTCTCCCTTGTTATCAACGGGATTTTTCTAATATCATCAATCTGAACTGTCCCTTTATGTCCTGCAGGAGCAATAAGAACAATTTCATCATCAACAAGCTCTTTATAGCTAAGACCCGGATGCTTTATTTCACGGCCCACTATGGCCAGATCTGAATCCCCCTGCTTGACTTTTTCAATAGCCTCCCTGCTATTGCCAACTTCAAGACTATAATAAAAACCAGTATTTTTGCTGTTAAGAGAAGATAAAATAGATGGCGCAATATAGGTGCCAGGAATAGAGCTCGCAATAATTCTGATAGTGCCACCAAAAGTACCTGTGTTCAACTCGTTTTTTAAAGATTCAACATCGTTTTTCAGTTTATCACAGTATTTGAGAAAAATTTCTCCTTCCCTTGTTAAAGCAAAATCCTGGCTGCTTCTTATAATCAGTTTTACACCCAGCATTTTTTCAATCTGCCCAATCTGATGGCTTATGGAAGCCTGACTTATTTTCAGATTCATTGAAGCATTAGTAAAACTTTTTTCATTAACAACTTCTATAAAAGATCTGATCTGCTTTAAATCAAAGTTAAATTCTTTAATACTCATAAATACCCTATTATGATATTTTTTAATTTTGAAGGATAAATTTTTACACCTGATTAAACACTGTTATTTTTTTTATAAATCAATTAAGCAATAATGTCAATTATTATTATAAAAACTTCACATCCCAGTAACCTCTAACAGTAATAAAACACTTTGCAATATCCACTATTAATTCTTTTACTATATTGATCCCTGTTTTCAAAACCTCTTTTAAATCCAAGTAAATTAGAAATTTTTTAAAAGATATTAATATCAATTCAAAAAAATATTGACACAATGCACCTGTGTAATAAGTTGACACTCATTCTAACGGGGCGTGGCTCAGGCCGGTAGAGCGCGTGGTTTGGGACCATGAGACCGGAGGTTCGAATCCTCTCGCCCCGAATAGTTTTTTCCCAAAATCAGGATGCGCCCGTAGCTCAGCTGGACAGAGCAACGGCCTTCTAAGCCGTGGGTCACACGTTCGAATCGTGTCGGGCGTACATAGAAAAGGTGTTTCCAATGAAACACCTTTTCTGAAATATAATATATCTGAAATAATCTTGACAGAAGCATCCTGTTTTACAAAAGTATTGTAGCTTTAAAATGGTGGCCGTAGTTCAATGGTAGAGCCCTGGATTGTGATTCCAGTTGTTGCGGGTTCGAATCCCGTCGGTCACCCATTATGTCCATTGTCCGAACTCGCTTCCCCTTGAAGCGAGTTTTTTATAGATTCAGCTTTATTTTTATAACCAGCAATTTGCAATCGTTCTACCAAACTTATAAAAAAATCTTTTCCCCATAAATCAAGTTCATGCTGATCTTTAATAAATGGCAAAATATCATCTTTAGCCTGGATAAAATCAACTTTATTAAAATGTTCTATTAACATGTTTTTAAGTATATCCAAATCTAACTTTTGATCTTGTTTAAAATGTCCAGATTGAACCATTCTTGCTTTTAAATGATTTACATGACAGGGAATATTCTGACTAATAAACCATACAAAATCATAATAATCTCTCCCTTTAACACGATTAATCCAACTTCTAAATAAAATAGCATGCAATTTACCTGCAAAAAGAGAAGGCTGTGTAAAAATCCTTACTGCAAATGGCAGTGGATTTAAAAGGATCTTTACTTCAAATTCAGCATTGGGCGGAGGATCAGTATCAACTTCAAATTTGATTTTTATTTTTTTATTTGAAGGGATTTTATTTACTACCTCAGCAGGAGCCTGGATATACATAAGATTCTTACGTGTATTGCCTTTAATAAATGCTGACTCAATCGGAGTTATAACATTTTTCTGAACATTCAAAACCTCAACCTTAAATCCAAAAGAAGCCAATTCCTTTTCAACTGAACTAATATAACTATTTAAATCGAACTTATCAGATTTCTCAATTAATGAAAAATCAAGGTCTTCTGAAAAACGCCTTAATCCATAAAATATTCTTAAAGCAGTACCTCCATAAAAAGCTGCATGTTCAAAAAACTTGGCTCTCCACAATCCAAGTAAAGCTATCTGTTGCACTATCTCTTTAATTGCATTTTCATAATCGTTTTCTGAATGAAGATCATATTTTTGTAATAACTGCTGTACCGAACTATTCATTATTTATTTCCAACAAAATTTTCAATATACCAATTAACAAATATCTTAACCGGCCTGGAATAATAAACATCAACTATATCCCATAATAAACCCAGATCCAACCCTTTTAGCTCTTCATAATCAATTCTTAAATCGTCCTTAAGATAAATATCCAAATCTTTCTCTTTTATCTTTGTCAATAAAGCTATTTTATCACATAAAGCTTTTTCTTTTGAAGCGATCATGTAACTGCCGTTGCTATTCTCCTGCCTGATTACTCCTTTATAAAAAATGCTATCATTTATATATTTATATGTAAATTTTCCTGCAGGAGTTATAAATGATTTATTTCTCTTATTTGTCATACAGGTAACAATTTCAACTCTTTCTGGTATTAAATTCCAAAATGACAAAGCAAAATCAAGAGAAATATAAGATGGACCGTAAATAAGATTTGATAATATATAATGATCAATATTACCACCAAATTCAGGAGAAAGAACATATAAACCTTTCTTAATCCGGATTATTATACCCTTTTTAATTAATGAATTAATTTTATTTCGAGGATAAGAGTATGATTTTAATAAATCTGACAATAACAAATAATCAAAAGGATGCTTAGGAAGTTGAAATATTAAATTATTCATATTAACCAGTATGTGTACATTTAATCAACATACTGGTTAATCTAATAACTATTTATTGTATTTTCAACATTTATTTATTAAAATTTAATATTTTTTACAATTTGCGAAACCATATTTAAATAGCAAATAAACTGGTTGATAGATCACTCACTCTGGGAGAGTTAAAACACAGAAGGACGTCATTAATGAAAAAAAATTATGGATGCTTCAAGAAAAATTTGGGGCAATACGAATATTTTAAAAACACTATCTCAAATACCCCCAAAATCCTTTCATCAAAACTATTGATTGACAAAATCAGATATTTTTTTGATGATTATTTTTTCTTTGAAACAAAGCAGTTAAAGTACAAAAATACTGGAGAATGAAATGAGCATTACTAAAGATATTAAACGTTCCTTTCTTAAATACACAGAAAAAGTGGTAAATAAAACCGACAGCCTCACCCGCATAGCAAAGCTTAACATTGAAATCAAAAAAGCGTTAGCTGAGATTGAAGATTTTAAAACCAGAATAGGCAGCAATATTGTTGATCTTCATGAATCTGGAAAAGATTCAATAATGTTTAATGATAAAAGTATATCTGATGATCTGCATAATATTAACAATCTGAAAGCAAAAATCAATGAAATAAAAAAAACACTGGAAGAGATCAAAAGCAAACAATCCATCAAACCTGATGCAGAAGAAAAAAAAGAAGATAAAAATGATAAAAAAGACGATTCATCAAAGACTGAAAACGCATAATTATGACAGTATCAAATAAAAAGGTCATTTCAGTAATAAAAACTCTTCCTCCGGTTTTCACCAGAAAATCGCTCCAGGAAATTATTTTAAAAAAAGATGAAAAACCACAGCCTGTAAAAAAAGGCCGTGCAAAAAAAAAGGCTCCCTACAAGCCCCACAAAGATATTTCTAAAATTGAAGAAACCCTTACTGCCCTAATCTCCATAGGATTTTTAGTCAAAGAAAAGAAGGGATTTAAAAAAACCGGTTCCCTTGAGTTTGAAAATGAAATAAAAATCAATACCTCTGGTGATGCTATTTCACGATTCAATGATGATGATATTATTATAAAAAAAAATGACACTGGTTTTGCATCTAACAATGACCGCGTTCATATAAAAATTTTTGACTTTAAAAAAAATTTTTTTTACGGAAAAGTTACAGGAATAACAAAAAAAGACAAGCTTGTTTATGCTGCAAAAATTCAAAGAAAAACCGGTGCCTTTGCAACACTCTCCCTCCTTGATGCCCAAATTGATATGGAAGCAATATGCAGCAATACAGGAAAGAATATTAAGCCAGGTGATTTTGCTATTATTGAACTTACAGGAAAATTAATTTCAGGGCAAAGAGAATGTAAAATAATTGAAACATACAGCGATGACAATGAGGAATTTGACTTTCTCAGAATAAAAATAAAACACTCCCTGCCTGATTCCTACAGCAGCGATTATAATAAAATAAATCCTGAATCACTCATTCCGGAAAAGGAGCTGTATAATCGCAAGGACTATACAAAGCTTTTCACTATTACCATAGATGGTGAAACAGCCAGGGATTATGATGATGCCCTTTCTATAAAGGTAAATAAAAAAACTACAAAGCTTTATGTGCACATTGCAGATGTATCTGCATATATTCAGCAAGGCTCAGATATGGATAAGGAGGCTTTTGAAAGAGGCAACAGCTATTACCTTGGAAACAGGGTTATTCCAATGCTCCCTGAAATAATATCAAACGAAATCTGCTCCCTGCAGGAAGGTGTGAAAAGACACACCCTTACTGCTGAAATGCTTTTTGACTCCAATGGAAATATGACAAAATTTGAGGCTTTCAGGGGAATTATAAAAGTTAATAAGCGGCTGACCTATGAAGGCGCAGATAAAATCCTGAAAAAGAAAGGAGCTGATCCACTTAGCACCAATTTAAAAAATATGATGAAGCTTGCTAAAATACTTAATAAAAAACGAAACAATTCCGGGAGGCTGGATCTTAACCTTGCTGATCAGGAAATTGTATATGACAAGGACAATGTTAAAGAAATACGTTTTGCCCAGAGATTAAAAAGCCATATGCTCATAGAAGAATGTATGCTTAGTGCTAATGAAGCTGTTTCCAGAGAATTAAAAGAAAAGTCTGTTCCCACACTCTATAGGGTTCATGAAAAAATAAGCGATGAAAACATGGAAAGCCTGAAAGACTTCATGAAGGTGCTTGGAATTAAAATTTCAGAAAAAAACGCAGGCATTAACCTACAGGAGGTACTTCAAAAAGTTGCAGGCAAGCCATACGAACAGGTGGTAAACCTGGTAATACTCAAGTCAATGATGCAGGCATTTTACGGACCAGAACCTTTAGGCCATTTTGGACTTGGATTTCCTGACTATACTCACTTTACAGCTCCTATCAGAAGATATCCGGATCTGGTAGTGCACAGATGTTTAAAATCTTTTATTGACTCATCTGCACCTCCATATAATATGCACCAGCTACTGGAAGCTGGAGAAAAATCTTCAACAATGGAAAGAGTAGCACAAAAAGCTGAAAGGGATTTAATTAAAATC